>DASYSW010000755.1:0-2116 GCA_036002905.1 Chitinophagaceae bacterium | reverse complement strand
TCAAAGATCGTTCGTGGCAACTACGATGGCGAACATTTGCACGCGGAGGTTACACTGGCAAAAATGCCAAGCCCTAATATTCCGGTTATGCGTCGCCTGCTCGAGATGAATTTTAATCTTTATTATAGCCGCTACGCTTTGGATGGTGAAAGATTATGTATGCGCTTTGACAGTGATATTGAAACCGCGAATCCAAATAAGTTATATTATGGATTAAAAGAATTATCAACAAAGGGAGACAAACAAGACGACCTGCTTGTCCAGGATTTTGCCAGTCTGCAAACAATCGACACAGAGCATGTCATTGCAATTCCGCCAGGAGAGAAAGAAATAAAGTTCCGGTGGTTACAAAAATGGATCGATGAAACAGTTTCGTATATCAAGACTCTTGATGCCGATAAATTTTCCGGGGGCATAGCTTATTTATTATTGGCACTTGCTTATCGCATCGATTATTTAATAACACCAGAAGGAAAAGTTTTGCATGACCTCGAGAGGATAGTGGAAATTTATTTTAAGAAAGATGAGAGGCAGACCACAGAAAAGAACAGGGATATGGTCTCTGAATTTGAGAACTTAAAGAACAAGTCCAAAGAAGAGATATTTGCGACGCTGTATCGTTCCAGGCACACCTTCGCCATTGTGTCCCCGCAGAATTACAAGGCCATTGCCGATTCAATTTATAATGCGAATCAAAATATAAAATGGTACGCTGACAATAATTATCCTTTGATTGCAACGCAAATTGCTGAATACGGCATAGCCTATTGCCAGTATTCATACAGCCTCCCCCGGCCCGTAACAGAATTTTATCATTTGTTCATGATGATAAATCACGACGAGTATTTTAAGGACCTTGGATTTAGCAATAATTACTATGATCCCACCACGAGGCAATTTGATGCCGATGGGATCACCGACAGGATACGACAGATCATTGAAAATTGGAGAACAAAATATCCAAACCTGAAAATGAAAATGGAAAATATAAAATATGATAGCTTGGTGAACTTCGGTCTTTCGTTTACAACAGAAATTGGAAACCTAAATTTAGAGGCGGCCCAAACAAAATCGGTGTAATGGATGTACAGCAGATCATAGAAAGTTTTCAACCAGCAATTATTCAAATAGCTACTCAAACGGCGACTGGTACTGGTTTTTATGTAAAAGAATTTGATCTCATCGTTACAAATGAACACGTAGTGGGCGATAATGCCGAAGTAACGGTCGCAGGAAAGTTATTTCAAAAATCCCTTTCCAGAGTTTGGTATACCGACCGAAAACATGACCTCGCCTTTTTGGAAACTCCGAAAGAAATAATTCTTCCAGAAGTAAAACTTGGGAAGTATGAAGCGTTGAAGGATGGCGATCCTGTTGTAGCGATCGGGCACCCTTATGGATTAAATTATACTGCTACCCAGGGAGTGATTTCTAAAGTAGATCGCATTCGGGATGGACTAAAATTTATACAGATAGATGCAGCTATCAATCCGGGGAATAGCGGGGGTCCGTTGGTAAATGATGATGGCGAGGTTGTCGGCGTGAATTCATTTATCATTCGTGGGGGCGACAATCTTGGGTTTGCCCTCCCTGTAAGTTATTTACGCGAAGCACTGCAATTGTATTTACCCAATAAAGGACAGCCTTCGACTCGTTGTCATAGCTGTGATTATCTTGTAACGCCTGCAAATATTGATTCGCAAAAGTATTGTCCTAACTGCGGCACGGAAGTTAGACTGCCAATGATGCCGGAAAAGGAAGTAGAAGCCGTTGGTGTCGCAAAAGCAGTAGAGGAGATTTTAAAAGAATTAGGAAAGGATGTCAAGCTGGCCCGTGAAGGGCAAAACACCTGGAGCGTAAAAGAAGGTTCGGCAAAAATCAAAATAAGTTATAACCCGGAAAATTATTTTATTGCAGGAGATGCCTATCTCTGCCAGCTGCCGGTTGATCCCGCCCAAATAAAACCTTTATATCAGTATTTGCTGCAGGAAAATTATAAAATGAACGGTCTTGTACTGAGTTGCGTAAAACAGAACATTGTTCTGTCATCCATTGTGTATGATCTTGACATGACAAAGGAAAGTGGTATGGAAACTTTCCGGCATCTTTTTAAAAA
>DASYSW010000754.1:0-2107 GCA_036002905.1 Chitinophagaceae bacterium | reverse complement strand
AATGGCGGCCGGCTTAGCTGCTTTGCTGAACGCAGATCTTGTAAACGGGATAGATTACTTTCTTTCGCTTACAAACTTCGACGATGCGTTGAAAAAAAAAGACCTTGTTATTACGGGCGAAGGAAGCATTGACTTGCAAACTCTGCAGGGTAAAGGACCATTTGGCGTAGCGAAGCGGGCAAAAGAAAAAGGAATTCCTGTGATCGGTCTCGCAGGCAAAATTCCATTCGGTCGGAATGAATCTCTTGATAAATACTTTGATGTGTTATTGTCAATCAATGCTGAGGAGACAGAACTTTCTTATGCTTTGGCACAAACAAAGCAAAATTTAAAAAGGACGTCAAAATACATTGGTGATCTGATAGCGGAAAATGGATTTAATAAAAACTATTTTTACAAATGAATTTTTTTGAAAACTTTATTTGGTTAATTTTTGGCGGGCTGATGGCGGCACTTGGTTACCTCTTGGGTGGATTTGTTTTATGTATTACTGTATTTGGCATTCCCTGGGGATTGCAATGTTTTAAATTAGCGGGGCTGGTGCTCTGGCCATTTGGCAAAAGGGTTGTCAGTGATACTGGTAACATGGGCTGTCTGAATATTATTTTTAATCTCATTTGGATCCTTTGCGGCGGTTTGTATACCGCCATTGTGCATATTGTGATGGGAGCCATTCTGTATCTTACGATAATCGGTATCCCGTGGGGCAAACAGCATTTTAAACTTGTAGAAATTTCTCTCATGCCTTTTGGGAAGAGAGTCATTTATGAATAAACATGTACCGGAAAAAACCAGATGTCGACATAATTAATGATGTATTGAAGGCGTCAAGGGAGGCTTATCCAAATTCCTCTTTTGTTCAAAGCTTATCGTTGCAGTACGAGGAGAGGGGAGGGCTCAGCAAAAAGCAATTAGAGGGCCTGTATAAAAAAGCCGAAAAAATTAAAACAATACCTCCAAATTGGCTGGCGACACTCGAAGCCGAAATTTTGAAACGACCTACCCGGTATAAATCAACTCCACCTACACCAAAACCACTTTATGAAAGAGATCAAAAGACCGGAAGTATCATTGACGCTATCTTAAAAAAATATCCGCAGCACAAGCGAGTATTATTTTTTCAATCAAAATATCAGAATAATGAGTCTCTTTCTGCCACAGAACTTACTGAGTTAGAAAAATTTCACAAACTCCTTTTGTGAAATTGTAGAATCCGAAACAAAGGAACGTAACCATACAAGGCACTTAAGGGTCCACGACTATAAACCTTGTATGTCTTAAATGCCTTGTATGGTTAAAAAACAAAGGAAATCGTTTCCGATCTCCTTTTTCGGTCCTGAACGTAATGCTATTTCCTGGCTATACCTGTTTCTTCTCCGGCAATCACTGCGAGAGTTCTCCCCGCAGGAAGTTCACTGGAACTGTAAAACAAATTGAGTTTCTCCGTTTTATTTTTTCTGAGACTTAAGATATCCTTCAATTTAAAGGACATAGCGCCGTTCTTATCTACGGCATCTGCAAACTTCCAAATTTTTACTGGCTGATCTTTTTCATTTTTGACGGTGATATACCTGTTTTTACCAACCTGGCCACAATGGTTGTAATAGATGTCCAGTTTGTCGTTGTCTGAGGTTGGCGTGAGCTGGATCGTTTGAACGCCCTTTGATGCATAAACAAATTGCTGAAGCACTCTCTTACCGTTTAAGACGATCTCGAAACTGTCGCCACCTCTCTTTGAAGAGAAAGAAAACAAAGCGGCGCAGACCATTATAACGAGCGATTTAGCAACGATCAGTTTACTATGGGATTTCATAAAAAAAATTTTTAAGATGAATAATTTGTTTTGAAAGATTGACGTCTTTTTCTTTTCAACCACAAAGCAACAGGATCGATGAGGCGATAAATAATTTCTTTGACAAAGCGGAAGAAACGCTTGATATCGGGCATCGTGAGGCAAACCCGGCCTTCATGCGCTGTACACTGAGAAATTAATTCCCCATTTTTGGCCAGCGCAAAAGACTGGCCTGTTGATTTTGCTTTAAAACATTTATGGTCTTTAATTTGCCTAACAAGAAATGGTTTTTCATAGGATATTGGATTTTAAAAA
>DASYSW010000753.1:0-3340 GCA_036002905.1 Chitinophagaceae bacterium | reverse complement strand
GTGATCGCCGGGATCGGTGTCAACAACTTTTTTGAATGCCAGGTTCGCCTCCTGGAATGATTTATTCAGAAAGAAAGAAACACCTTCATTAAAAGCGGCCAACGTATTCAATTTTTTCTCCTTGTCGGGCACTGGGTTGCTGTCAAAACATTCGTGGATTTCCACTGCTTCGCGTTTGCCTTTCAATTGCACCAGGCCGAGAGAGCGAAGATGAAAGCCATCTTTTTGCCCGATCTGTTTTAAAGAAGAATCACTAAGAATAATATTGACGCTATAATGTTTCGTCAGGCTTTCAAGTCGCGATGCAATGTTGACTGTATCGGAAATCGTGGTAGCATCCATTCGGTCTTTATCACCGGTAATTCCCATGATCAGTGGACCTGTATGCATACCGACCCCGATTTGAATCGGCATTTGATCATTTGCGTTTCTGATCTTATTTAGGTGTTGCACCTCTTTCTGCATCTCGATAGCCGCTAACAATGCATCTTCCGCATTGCGGGGAAAAATGGCCATAATAGCATCCCCAAGATACTGATTGATAAAACCATTGTGTCTTCTTATCGCCGGGCCCATTCTTTCATTAAATGCACAAACGAATTTAAAATTCTCCTCAGGGCTCATTTGTTCTGAGAGAGATGTGTAGTCCCTGATGTCTGAAAAAAGAACGGTTACTATTTTCTCCACCTGGTCCCCGAGCTTCACATCAGTGATCACATTGTGACCAAGTGACCCGATGAATTCATATGGAACAAATTTTCCAGTTGCCTCATAGACGAGACGCATGGCTTCTTCTCTTTCTTTTGCTTCACGCAGATTCTTTTCATACAACAATGCACTTTCAATGGCTGCGGACGATTGTAACGCAAGAGTAGTAAGTAGTTTGAGGTCTGCTGCAGTATATTGAACCAATTCGTTGCTGGAAAGAATGATCGCTCCCATTGTCCGCTTGTTCACTTTTAACGCAGAATAAATAACCGATCTGACCTCCGGTAAAAGTATCCCTGCTTGTGACAATACGGAAACGTCTGTAATGATCTCTGATTGCCCGCTGAGCAGTATTTTACTAAGAAGACGTATTTCACTATAAAGCTTCTCTTCAACAAAAAACAATTCTCCCGAAGAAGCCAGGATCTTTAATCGCTGAGTAGGTTCATCCCACAATAATACCACGCCACCATTTGATTTTATCACGCGTCCCGCTTCCTCTAATGTAATCGCAGAAATTGTGGGAGCGTCAATGGTTTGGGCCAAACGTTCGGAGAAATTGTAGATCAGGTTTATTTCCTGGTACAAATTCAATACCTCCGATCCAAGCTTTTTCTTTTCAGTTTCTTTTTGTATTGACTGTTTAAGAATGGCCGCAACTATGTTTGCTGCTTCATCGCCTCTCACAACACCGATCACTTCATCATCACTTTTAATAATCTCCTCGACTTTATACGATTCAGATCTGTTGCCGAATAAAATATTGGCTGAATTATCCTCGACCCAAATATTCACATTTAACTGCTCAATTAAAGAGGCGATTATAGAAGCCGTGTCATTCTTTTTACCAAGAATAGTTTTTAAGCTGAGTTTTAACATGTGGGTGCAGGGTTGAAAACGGTGACATCAATTTTGAAGGTGAAGAACTTCTCTTGCTTTTTCTAAAATTTTTTCAGGGTCAAAAGGTTTTGTCATGTAGACATCGGCGCCCACTTCCTGTCCTTTCTGGCGATCCAGTTCCTGGCCTTTAGCAGTAAGCAAAACGATAAATACTTCGTTCAATCCCAATTCTTTTTTTACACGTCGGCAAACTTCCATTCCATTCATTTTTGGCATCATGACATCAAGAAAAACGAGTTGTGGCTTTTCTTCCTGTATGATCTCCAAGGCCTGTTCGCCGTTTTCTGCTGTGAAAAAATTTACACCCTCATCCTCCAATTCTTCCAAAGTTTGTCCTATAAGCATACGGATATGTGCCTCATCATCGACGATCAAAAGTTTTTGTTCCATCTTTAAGTTCTCTCATTTATGTTTACTGATAAATTAAAAACAATACATTCTCCAGTCCTTTCTCAAAGCGAAGTGATTGAACAATTTCTTGCTTGTCTGACATGACCGAATTTAAAATGATTATATCCGGCTGCGTGGAGATAGCTTTTTGAACCAACTCCTTTCCATCTGATTCCACTACGTGATAACCCTTCGCCTGCAACACATCGGTCAAAGAGCGAACAGCGGCACCGTCTTCATCAACTACCATCACCTTTTTCTTTGACTTCCCTTGTTCCAATAAAGCGCCGACTTCTTTAAACAATTGTGCTGTATCGATCGGCTTTGTCAAATACCTGTCCACGCCGATACGATATCCCCTTGCTTTATCCTGTACGATAGACAAAACAATAATCGGAATGTCCATGGTTTGAGGATCATTCTTAAGAACAGCCGCCACATCAAATCCATTCATCTCCGGCATCATCACATCAAGAATGATAAGGTCAGGACGATTCTTCCGGACGCTTTCCAACGCTTCTTTTCCATTAGTGGCTTGTTCAATTAAATAACCTGCGTCACTGAGCTCCTGCTGCAGCAACGACCGTATCGAATCATCATCATCAACCACAAGTATGGTTGCATCCTTTCCGACCACTTTGAATTTTGAATTCGCCATTTGTGCTTTCAGTTGTTTCACCAGGTCGTCAAGGTGCAGAGGTTTTTCCTTTTTACCCTTTACGGTCGGTAATGAGAAAGAAAAAATGCTTCCCTTGCCAACTTCACTTTCCAGCCAAATACGGCCTCCGTGATGCTCAACAATTTCTTTACAGATCGGCAAACCCAATCCAGTTCCCTTCGGTTTATCCGTTAGCGTATCACCGCCCACTTGCTTGAACTGTTCAAATACTGCCCCATAGTCGTCCAGGGCTATCCCAATGCCTGTGTCGATCACACTCACGATGATCTCGTCTAGTTTCTTATAAACCTTACAAGTGACGGAACCTTTGTCAGTGAACTTTACTGCGTTTGAAATAAGATTAATGATGACCTGGATCAGCTTATCACGATCACCGGAAATGTCGGGGATATCCGTTTCAATTTCTCTCACCAGCTTTAATTTTTTCTGATCAAATAAGGCAGTGGTGGCAGCGAGGGCTCTTTCGGCTACTTCTGTCATCGACACATCTTCCATGCTCCATTCCATTTTTCCCGCTTCGATCTTTGCCAGGTCCAATACATCATTGATCAGGTGCGTGAGACGTTCTCCTTCTGATATTACGACTTCGAGATTCTCTGATATCTGGTTAACTGTTTTTTCTGTTTTTGTGTCTGATCTATCAACTGTAGGAAATATTTTTTC
>DASYSW010000752.1:0-3438 GCA_036002905.1 Chitinophagaceae bacterium | reverse complement strand
ACAAGGAATACCGGTGAACTTGTGAATGGATGGTCATTGACCTCATGCTCAAGCCAATTACGACTTGTGACATTGAGGGCCCTGTACAGGTTTAGTGGAATTCGTACCACGTCGACATTACTAACTACTTCTCCGTTTGTTTCCTGTTTTATTTTGTCGATAAACCGATCCATTGAGCGGGCGACCTGCGGAAAGTGAACACGAAGCCATTGTCCATCAAAGGTTGGCGGCATGGCACTGTAATCTTCAGGAGTAATATTTACAATACCCGAGACAAAACTGGTATTACCATCATAACAGGTACGATCAACGGCAGGAATAAATTTATAGTGAAGGTTTTCTACATTCTTGTAGTACTTGCAATGCTCGTTGCACTGGTATTCCTGGTTGTATACAAAGGTGACGACGATCGCGTACTCCAGTTGTATGTTGAATGTATTTGCGTCTTTGTTGCCGGTATCGGGACCCGGCACCAGGTGATCCCGAAGCAATGACTTGCAACCTGTACAGTCGATCAGGATATCTTGCGGTCCAAGCATTGCTATTGCCTGCTCGGCAGTCATGTTTGTTGAAATGCGTTCGACTCCATCTATGCCACGATTTTCGATGAGACTACTGAGTGCCTCTTCTATCGTATTGAGGGGACAGAATCCTTGCACCCATCCGCGAATAAGTGACATCAGGTCATCCGGAACGGACTGCCTGAATGCAAGAGCCTCTTCGATCTCAGCAACATCAAAAACGGCGTTTATGGTTTCTCCATCAATATAATCCGCACAATATTTCTCCACTGAATCCGCTATAAGGAACGACGATAACTTAACCATCCGGGTACGGGTATACTTCGGCCTTTTCTCATATAAGCGAACGGAGAATTTCATTGACTGAAGCAATGCTGTGAGAAGAAGCCCCACGGGCCCTGCACCAATCACGTGGACTCTGCCCCCGTAATCCAAGTTGTTCTTGTTTGCCAAACCAGGATCTGCTACTGATTCCATACTTTCCAATTTTTTATTTTTTGAATCCTGTTGGTTATTTCACTAGCTACCGCCACTAGCCACCAGCTACTCACCACCCACCATTCACCTGTTGACATCCCTCACACAGCGCACCGAAGCAGCTCTTTCCTTTTCTCCATCTTCATGGCGGTTAAGCATTTTTCCATTTTTACCAAAATTATAAAACCATGCTGTTGCCGTACTGGTTTCTGTTGCTGTCCAATAAAAGCCATGTGCTTCCAGTCGCCGGTAAACATTATCAGGATCCCTGCTTCCACCAAACAGGGCGTTAAACGCGGACCTGCCGCCACCGATCAATGCGTTGAAGGCACTTTTGCCACTATCTCTCGAATCGCCACGCACTCCACCATATTCGCCCGCCATTTGCTGCCACTCTTCATTGGTGGGTGACCGCCAGCCCTCACCCAGTGTCTTACATCCTTCAATGGCGGATGTCCATGTGTACAGTCTCCCATATCGGTCGCAGTTTTCAGTCTTGCCTTCATAGCAATATGATCCGGGAATATTGACTTTCAAATTCTCGGTCATCCATAATTTATTACCAGGGAATGATTTTATTGTATAAGTATTGCCGTCCCTGTCTGTTACTACGCGCGGTTGTTGCTGAGCATAAGCATGATCGTGGACCAAAGTGAACCCAACTGCTATAAAGAAGGCGATAAGGCTGTGAAAGTCCCTCATAAATTAGTTAACAAGAAATGACATCCTACCAAATTTAGATATACTTTTTATTATAAATTTATCTGCAGTTCAGGAAGTGTTTCAAATTAGTTGTGTCGGAAAAACAAAAAATTACAAAAAAATATGACAGATCTACGACTTGCGGTATTGATAGACGCAGATAATATCCCGCATTCTTCCGTAAAGGAAATGCTTGAGGAAATAACTAAAAATGGAACGCCGACGATCAAAAGAATTTATGCCGATTGGACCAAGCCAACTGTTTCAGGCTGGAAAAACGTGTTACTTGAAAATGCTATAACTCCAATACAACAATATAGCTATACCACCGGGAAAAATTCAAGTGACAGTGCCCTGATCATAGATGCGATGGATATTCTATATTCTGATAAAGTCGATGGTTTTTGTATCGTTTCTTCAGACAGTGATTTTACACGACTTGCTACCCGTCTTCGAGAAGCGGGCATGAAAGTAATTGGGATCGGCCAGAAAAAAACTCCATTGCCATTTATTACTGCCTGTAACAAGTTTGTCTACTTAGAAATATTAAAGGCTCCAATAAAAGAAACAAAAGAATTACCCAGGGGTCAAAAAACCAGGCCCGAAAAACCAACATTGAACAAAATTGACCAGGACCTGATCAGGCTTTTGAAGGAAAGTGTTGCCGACCTGGCGGATGAAAACGGTTGGACATTCTTAGGAGAGCTCGGCAATTTTATTCTCAAGAAAAAAGCCGACTTTGACCCCAGGAATTATGGTTTTTTAAAGCTTTTGCCACTGATAAAAAGTACAAGACAGTTTGAAATTGACGAGAGAGAAACCCCAAACAGGAATATCAAACACATTTTTATACGGATAAAATAACCTTTCATGAATAAAGATGTCAAGGCATACAATAATTCGCAATCAGCACGCGATAAGGCCATATGCAACGCATTGGCTGATGAAATTGACAGCAATCTTACCAAAGCAGAAAACAAGATCTGGCATGCGCATCCCGTTTGGTTCCTGGATGGTAACCCAATCGTTGGTTATAGTAAGTTAAAGGATTCGGTCAGGTTATTATTTTGGAGCGGTCAATCATTTGAGGAGCCGGGTTTACAACCCGAAGGAAGCTTTAAAGCTGCAGAAGCCCGTTATACAAGCGTTGATCAGATAAACAAGAAAGATCTGAAACGTTGGCTTGGGAAATCAAAAAAAATTCAATGGGATTATAAGAGCATCGTCAAACGCAGAGGGGTATTGGAGAGATTGGTTTGATTAGCGTATTTACAAATCAAATTCGAGCTGGGATAGCGATCAGGAGATCGGTTCGTTTTGTGCTCTTTGTGTCCTCGTTGCGATTCCTGCCTGCCGGGCAGGGACCATGAAGCGCACAAACAGTTACCACACCAGGCAGCGAGAAAAAATGTAAAAAGTGCGAAAACTAAAATTACAAATGCAGGTTACGCTCGATGGGTTCAATTCAACGGGACCAAATGATGAACAACAATGGGTAACCTGGGACCTGGAGGGAATCAAACACTACGTAATTGATTTGCTTGATTCATCGGACACGATCATCATCGGCAGGAAATTGGCGGTTGATTATATACCGTATTGGGAGGATGTTTTTAACAAACCCGATGATCCTATGTATCAGTTTGCGACGAGAATCGTGGATGCACGCAAGATCGTGTTCACCAAAACACTTGAGCAATCAGTTTGGAATAAAACAGAACTTGCAAAAGGGGATCTC
>DASYSW010000751.1:0-3523 GCA_036002905.1 Chitinophagaceae bacterium | reverse complement strand
AAAATATAATCTTGACAGTGTGACAAGGAAATAAAATATGAGAACGAATAAAATAAGATTTATAGAATAAAGATACTCCAGTCTTCTTCTTTTTAAAAACAGATAGATGCAATACCCATACAGAAGTACCACCAGGCATCCCAGGAACGGGATAAAGTTCTTTAAAGAGGATACATGCAGGTACGACTCGTTGTCAAGTAAATTCCCGGTATTGGCAATGAAAAAAAACTTTATTACAAATATTGGGTCTTTGATAAAGGCTTCTAAAGATGTCTTCAAAGATTGTGAAATGGTGACCTTCGCGTAGCCGCTGTAACTGTGATTTGCCGCATAGGAATTCAGGAAATAATTTATTCCAAATGCGATCGCGATCAAAGAGATATTCAGAAGCAAAAGGGTTTTCCATTTTTTCATAATGATCTTATCACGAAAGATCTTATAATTAAGCAGTAGGAGTCCAATAAGGGAAATCTGGAAAGGCACGAAATAGGGCCCATACTCCAGAATGGTAAACAGGCCGAGACTGGTGTATACCGGAATAAAATATTTCTTTAGGAATGGAGAAGTAAGTTGATTCAAGTAGTACCTGTGCGCCATGTTCAAACAGACAAGAACGGCAAAAAATGCAAGATAAAACCCCATACCCATCGCATTCAAAGAAGTTTCCCATTTGTGAAGGCCAAATACTATTAAGCTTCCAAAAATCACAAAGTACAATTGGGTCTGTTTCAAAAAGAAATGCAAATGCGCTTTTATAAAATAGATCGCCATCAGCAAAAGAATAATGGCGCTGATGATATCGGTAATAAAAGTATTATAGTTAAAGAGCTTGCTATTTACCATAGACCACACCATCGAGAATGACTGATTATACGGCGTCAGGTAGTAAAAGTCCAGCAATGAAAGACTATGATTATACAAATGATCGACGTTCCCTGCCATCCAGCTCACCTGGTCCATCCAGATGACATCTTTATAAGCCCTGAACATCCACACTAAATGAAACGCAAAGAACAATAAAATTATAAGCAGGTGGGACTTACGTAGTTTTAGTTCGGACATGTTTGAAATTATTTAGAACAAGACCTATCAAATTTGTTTAAGATATTTCGGGCTATATATTTTCCATTTTGACAGCCTGTACAGCAAGCTAACCTTTAACACTCCCAAACCATAGATCGTGCTTCGCTTAAAGTTTATCGAAGATGCTTCTTTAAAATATTTCGTAGGGCAGGTGATCTCTGCAATTTCAAAACCCTTGTAAAAGATCTGGCTGACGATTTGGTTATCAAACACAAAGTCATCGGACAAGATCTCGTAATTGATGGCGTCCAAAACCTCTTTTGAAAAAGCCCTGTATCCCGTGTGATATTCGGAAAGCTTTTGATTAAAAAGCAAATTTTGAATAGCGGTAAGTAGCCTGTTTGCAAAGTATTTATACAACGGCATTCCGCCCTTGAGAGCTCCTTTACCGAGGATGCGTGAAGCAAAAATGACCGGGTAAATATCGTTGGCAATCGAATAAGCCATACTGTGGATCAGCCGTGGAGTATACTGGTAGTCCGGATGCAGCATGATCACAATATCTGCCCCCAGGTCCCTGGCCTTATTGTAGCAGCTTTTTTGATTGCCTCCGTAACCCTTGTTTTCATCGTGCACAACGATATGCCTGATCCCAAGACCGTGGGCAACTTCTACGGTGTTGTCGTTGCTATGATCATCTACCAGGATTATCTCATCCACTATATCAAATGGAATTTCCTGGTATGTTTTTTCAAGCGTTTTGCCGGCATTGTAAGCCGGTAAGACAATAATAAGTTTTTTACCTAAGATCATAATCTGAATTAATGGTCCGTTAAACGTAAGCTCTCGCTGTATCGAGACCCAGTATATACAACAACTCGCCCGTCTTTTTGTCTTTTAGAACATTTGTATTTTCAGGAAGCGCTCTCCATATCCTGTCTGTAAGATTCTTTTCGAGATTGTGATCAGGTCTGTACTCGGCGATAAACGCCCACGCTTTTCCCGGTATTGATAATATTCGGAAACCAGAAGACTTCGTTAAGGTCTGTAGTCCCTTTAAGGACCATCCCATTATGTGACCCCGAACATAGGGATCAAGATAATTGATATTCTCGTTCTTTATATACTGCGACAAGCCGGTATTAAAAATGTAAATACTGTTTGCTTTTGATTGAATAGCCAAATCATTAAACAACGTTCTTACCATTGCCGGTGTAAGATGTTCGATCACTTCAATACAAGAGCCGGCATCAAATGTAAACTCAAACTCGCGTAGCCTTCCTTTGAGATAATTCTTGCTGGATGTACAGTATTCTCCAGGAGGTGGGAATATTTCGTTGCCATAAAAAATATCGGCAGAGGAAGGCAGATGGAATTGAATTGCATCAAGCAGGTATCCTGGTCCCGTGCCGATGTCAATAAATTTCTTTATTGGGATCCTTGCATACAAAAATACTTCAGCAACCCTCGCCAGGGCGGATCCCCAGGATCTCTCCCGCGCCGCAGACAACTCTTCTTTCCAATAATTTTCTGTGTAATTAATAATTCCCTTTCCAGCATCAATTTGAGCCAACACCTCCGGTGATATGAATATAACCTCGCAGAAATTGCATGTATAATAGAGCATCCCTGCTACCTCTGTGAATAGCTGCGTCTCATTTGAAAAACAAACCGGGCAATTTTTAGAACTCATTTATTTAAGGATCTCATTTGTTAACGTCAGGTCAATGGGCTCTTCATTCATATTCAAAATTGCCTGCACTTCTGATTTAACAACGTCAAAATGAAAGTGATCATGAATATATTCAACTTGCCTGGCGCTCAACGCTGCCAGCTCGCTGTTAGATGCATTGTACAACCTGGCGGTTTCTTCTGCAAAAGCAACTGGACTATTCTTTGGGGTAAGAAATGAGGGATCACCCGGCAAACCTTCCACGCCAAAATCAGTCGTGACCAGCGGGATCCCATTGTACATAGCTTCAACTGTTTTGCCTTTTACACCTGCTCCATACCGGAGTGGAATAACAACCATTTTTATTTTGCCATAAAGACTTTGCAGTGTTTCGTCGGAAATGAATCCCAGTACTTCAATATCGTCTCCGGCCAAAGCGTTTATTTCCCTGGGCGGATTAGACCCGGCAATAATAAATTTTGCACCAGCAACCTTATTTCTGACAAGTGGCCAAACTTCATTTACAAACCATAATACGGCATCCACATTGGGCAAGTGGGTAAACCCACCTATAAAAAGAATATCCTTCCTTTCTGAGAAATCATCGATCACGCCTGGTTGTGTTTCAAAAATGTATGGTTTAATTGCAAAAATCTTGTCGCCACTTACTCCAAGTCCTTTTATAAATTCTTTTTCATCATCACTGGGTGTTAAGATCACGTCGGTTTTATTGAAAAGAGATATTTCTGTTTGTCTCCATTTGTCCGCTTCCTCCAGCAATTCCTTTTTATTTTCTATTTTATGCTGTTTGGCCAGTCTCACAAAATG
>DASYSW010000750.1:0-4018 GCA_036002905.1 Chitinophagaceae bacterium | reverse complement strand
TCACCATCTCCTGTTACAATGTTCATTAACACTTCTCCGCCATTTTCTACTTTCACCGGTTCATAAAACCATAGGGGTACTAACCGATGATTCCATTTTGGATGTAGTGTTCTGTTGTTGGTTGATGACAGGTAAAGATCATTCGGTCCTCCTATCATTGCCTGGTAGCTGTTCAGCTCCTCCGGCACATCAATGGATTGCAATTTCAACAGATCGGCAAGAGCAAACGATGAATTCCGTTTTCCATCCTTATCGTAAAGCGAAGTGGAATAGCTAACGATCAATCCGCCACCATTAGAAACAAATTGCTTAAGGTTCCGGATTTGATTGTCGGAGAGAAAAACATTATCTGCCAGGTAAACAACTTTATATTGCGACAACTGTTTTCGATTATCCAATAAGGATGACAACGTCGATGTCACCTGGATATGATTGTATAGGCAGGCAGCGAAAGCGCCCAGCGTTGCCAACCTTGCATCTGCTTTCCACCACCAGTTTTCCTTCGCATGGCCCTCCGGATTAAATGAACTGTAAACAACTGCCACATAAGGTTCGTTCTTTAAGCCTGCTAACAGTTTCTCATTGCTGTTCATAAGTGTGAAGGGGTCGGCAACAAATTTTCTGTTCGTTTTCTCATTAACATAGGGATACGGCTGCGAAATGATGGGAATGCCCCCAAACATCATGGTTGTATAGATCTGTTGTTCGATATCAAATTGATTATTCGCGATTCGCGGCCAATTATCATAACCGCCAATGTAGGGCATCACTTGCATGCCTAAAGTTTTGACAAGGCTTACACCTTCCGCCCTTTCCAAAATGCTTTCGCCTCTTTCATATAAGAAAGCATCCATTGCGGCAATCACCCTGGGGTCCTCATGCAAAATTTTATCTGGATTATTGATGTTATAGATCAATGGTATGTCCTTGTTGGCTTTCACGATTTCACGAACCTTGTTCATGATGGCGATAAGTTCTTCCTTGTACCATGCATGATACTTATCAATTGTCTTCAACTCGTCTTCAGTATAATCGGCTTCTTTCTCATGATACGGAAGATCTAACCCGGTTGCTTTTCTAAAACCGCTCACACATCCACCACAATAGCAAACTTGTTTACCCTGCCAGAAATAGAATGGCCGCCAGGTGTCGAAATAAATGCCGCTGATATCATAATCCTTTACAACGTGAGTGACATAATCAAGATAGGCCTCCCGGTATGAAGTGTTCCAGCAAACGGTGCCCATATCCTCTCCAACGTACATATGATCGCGCTGGGGGCCGCCTCCCGGTTTTGTCCTTTGGGCATAGTCCGGATATTTTTCTGTAACGGTCGACCAGGCAAGTTTATGGCCAGTGGAGATGTAAGGGATCACTTTGATCCCACGGGGCTTGCAGGCAGCAATCATTTCAGCAAGGAGATCCCTCTCCCCCTGGTCGGGGTGAACAGGGAACCTGGTACCTTGCACTGTAGCATACTTACCCATTGTCGACATGCGGACAACGTTCACATGCATTTCCACCATGGTCCGCGCAAGTTTTTCTGCATCAAACTCGAGTTTGGGAGCAAAGGGTGGCTGATATGCATCAATGAGAAACACCCGGGCCGAATTCAACCATTCATACTGAGCAAATCCGGAAATTGGACAACCAAGAAAGGTGAGCAACAGAAAAGAGAAATTAAAAAAACTATTTTTTTCGACAATCGCTTTTAAAAAATTCGCAGTGCGGATAGTCATGGCTTCTATTTTACCGATTGTTTGTATTATTCATCCCATCAAAATATTCGAGAAAAACATCTTTTAATTCTTTACCCATCAATTCCCAGTCTTTTCCTTGCGGAACTTTTTTCAAACCCTTCGCCCATTCAAAATTGAATTCGAGAATGAATGCATCAATGCCGTAACGTTCTGCCAGCCCTTCACCGATCGTTCCGGGGTTTCTAAAGTCACCTCCCTTGCTTCCTTCCGTAAACCAGGTGTATTTGTACAATAAAGCTTCAAAGCGTCGCACCTGTGAAAGATAAGTTTCGAAATGGGTATTAGGATGGCTTGGATGAAGATTACCTTCGCGATCGTTATGCAAGTCAATTGCAAGATCGGGCTTCTTCCCTTCAGCAATCATCTTTTTCAGCCAGTTTTCCATTGCATAATTTTCCGGACATAATTTTGGATCAGCCATGGTATCCCAATTGCGATTCAAATCCATTCCCTGCGCATTGAATCGTGTACGTCCGAGCGCAACAGCGTCTTTGTTGGCCATTGGCAAAATGTAAAGACAATATCTCCGCAAATAAGGAGAAGATTTATCGTGCAGCAAACTTTTGATCAATCCCTGCACAATCCAGTTACCGGCTGTTTCAAAACCGTGTGCCCTTGCCCTTAAAAAGACACTATGAGGTGCATGAGGATCGCCGACTCGTACTATTTCTAATGACCGCCCTTCAGAAGTTTTGCCAATCGTTTCAATATCAACAAGAGGGTTACTTTTGATCTCTCCCAAAAACTTTTCCAGGTCACTTATTCGGTAGGGCTCAAGGCTTGCCAGGTACAACTGAGCACTATCCATATGCACGTGAATAACCAGGCGATTATCGGCTGTGAGCTCGGTTCGTATCGGTATCCAATTCTTTCCATCATGAGAAATGAAACATGGTGTGCTATCAGAAATCGGGTAAGCTTTTTGACCGTTCCAGATATTGTCGAAGTTTTTTAAAACTAAAGTGAGATCAGAGCCGGGTATTGCCTGTACCTGGAAATGCCAGTGTTGATTGGCCCTGTTAGGTGATGAGCGTTCGTGATCATAAATTAAGCTGATAACAACCGCGCCGGATGAATCAATTTCCCAATTAAAAGGAGAAGCATTTTCAAATGCATTGTTGATAAATTTCAATTGCCTATTCACCGTTGTATTTGAACGAGCAGGTAATTGATTGCTTTGCGGCAATGAAGTCTTTGAAGAACTGATCACAACCAAAGTAGAAAGCAAAACATTTTTGAAAAGTGCCTGCATAATTTTGAAATGAGTCGTTGCTAATTTATTAAAGAATGCGCAAAACTTAATTGAGAGAAGATTAAATAGCAAGAGACAGGCAGCATTGTTTTATCTCAATTGAGTTTGATTTTAACAAGAGAAATTAAACGATTGAACTCTTTATGAATTTTGGTGCTACTCGTTTTTTGGTGGCCTGCTCGAACGAATAGGCCAGCTTTATTATTTCGGCCTCCTTGTAGGCACCTGCTATAAAGGAAAGACCAACTGGTAATTCATGCACTGTACCCATGGGAACTGTGATATGCGGATAGCCGGCCATTGCTGCAGGCGGACAAAAATAAAATCCTGTATAATAATCGCCGTTGATGAGATCGGTGCAGCTAGCCAACCCAATGCTTGTGCCCACAATTGCAGCAAGCTTGTTTCTTGTCATCAACTCGTTAATGATCTTTCTCGAGCTTATCGATTTTTCTAAGCTATCAATATATTCTTTGCTGTTAAGATCGCCTTTCGAATTACTCTCCTCCAGTCTTTCCTGTTTGAAATAAGGCATTGCTTTCGCTTCGTTTTGTTTATTATACGCGATGACGTCCGCCAGGGTTCTCACTTTCGAATTTGAAGTTGACAAATATCTGTTCAGACCATCTTTAAACTCGTACAGCAATACATTGTATTCTCCTTCCCCCGGTTTTTCGATCGCTTTCAAAAGTTCAACTTCAACTATGGTTGCGCCCTGCTGCTTTAAAACTTCGATTGCTTGTTTATACAACCCCACCACACCCTCATGGCCTTCGAAAAAATTCTTTTCAACACCAATTCTTTTCCCCTTTAAACCATTTGCGTCAAGAAACTGCGTATAATCTTTTTGAGTTTTCCCGTCGCTTTCTTTCGTAACAGGATCATTTTCGTCAACACCTGTCAATGCACTCAGCAATATAGCCGCATCTTTCACGGTTCTCGCCATAGGCCCTGCTGTATCCTGGGTTTTGGAAATGGGAATAATTCCTGAACGACTTAACAAACC
>DASYSW010000749.1:0-5456 GCA_036002905.1 Chitinophagaceae bacterium | reverse complement strand
ATTTAATTTCTTTGATGAGATCATTGACCTGGTCAACGACCTTTCCATCGGCTCCTTCCCAACTACGCCATTGCTTTCCATACACCGGACCCAATTCCCCGTTTTCGTCGGCCCATTCATTCCATATGCTAACGCCATGATCTTTTAAGTATGCAATATTTGTTTCACCTTTTAAAAACCAGAGCAATTCATAAATAATGCTTTTTAGGTGAAGCTTTTTTGTAGTAACCAATGGAAAGCCTTGCTCCAGGTCAAAACGCATCTGGTAACCAAAACAACTTTTTGTTCCTGTGCCTGTGCGATCAGATTTTTCTACACCACTATCAAGTATATATTGAAGAAGATCGAGGTATTGCTGCATAGCCGCAAGTTAGGGAAAAGGTGAATGGTGAATGGTGAGTGGCGAGTGAATGTGGGCAAACTGTGGATGAATAAACTATTTTTTATGCACATAAGCGTCTATTCTCTGCTTCACGTTTTCTCTGATGTCTAACCAAAATAAATTATAATCCACAATATGAAAATTGCCAAGCCTGGATGCCAGCTCGGATTTCTTTTCAATGTCTTCGGGAATTTCTAGCCACAAAATGTTTATGCCAGGTACTACTTTAACTCTTATTTTTTTTGAATTAAGTTTATTAAATTCCTTTCCAACCGCGCCCTTATGCATTTCTTTTGGCGTCCAGTTACTATCAGTTGTCCAGCTGATCGGATTTATACAAAGCGAATTTCCATTCTCCCTTTTGATTAAAAAATCTTCCCTTCCCTTCTTATAAGTTCTCCATCCAAGGATGCAGCCGGTTTGGGACGGTAAATTCCCAAACTTCAAATTTTTGAAATCATCTTTTTTGATCTGCCATCCGACAATATAAGCGCAAACCAGTTGTTTTTGCAGCGGCTTGCCATCGAAAAACTCTTGCAACAAGCGGACGGCATGCATAGAGCCCTGGCTATGTGCGGCAATGATAATAGGCCTTCCCCGGTTCCAATAATCGAGATAATATTGAAATGCTACCTTCAGATCGCTATAAGCAAGGTCAAAGGCCTGTTTTGATTGATCGCTGTTTATCTGGAAATATGCCTTGAGATGGGCCTGCCTGTACCGCGGGGCAAATACACGACAACTGCCATTAAATATGGATGCCTGGTACAAGATTGTCCGGATATCTGTCTGGTGATTCAAAATGGCATCATTCACATCCGCATTCATGCTAGCGTTCTGGAAATTATTTGTATAAGTCGTTGGATGCAGGAAGAAAACATCGACACTTGTATCCCGGGCTTCCTTTTTTAAGAATGAAGGAATGCTATCGCTGTAGTCCCATTTGCCCGGATGCGCGGCCCAGTAATATAAATTTCCATAGTCGGGCGAAGGCGGTACGATATCTCCTGAGTTGCTTTTGTGTTGTACTTCCTGGCTTTGTTTAGATTTTTCGTGCGGCGGTTGAGTGAAAGCAACATGAGCAATAAAAAGCGGGATAGCGACAAGAAAAGGCGCTCTTTTCATGAATCGAGGTTTAAAAATTGTGGACCTTGTTTCTATGTGCAAATTTATAAACCTCTTCGTTTCATTTCCTTCTTAATCAACGCCAGTTCTCTCCCGGTTTGTCCTTTTACTGATGTATTTTCCTGCGCACGTCGCATCAGGTAGGGAATAACATCTTTGATGGGACCAAATGGAAGATACTTGCTGACATGACAACCTGCCGTCGCAAGATTGAACGTAATATTATCACTCATGCCATACAGCTGGGAAAAATGAACATGCGAATGATTCAACGGCAAATTTTTTTTCTGAAGTAACTGCGTGGTCAGAAGATTGCTGTACTCGTTATGGGATGCTACTACGACCGCCACCCGATCAATGTGGTCAATGCAAAATTGAATAGCTTCATTAAAATCCTTATCAGTTGCATTTTTATCAGGTTGGATGGGCGACGGGTAGTTCATTTGCTCAGCTCTTTTCCTTTCCTTTTCCATATAAGCACCGCGAACGATTTTTGCTCCTAAAATAAAATTTCTTTGCACCGCGGCCTCATAACTATCCTTCAAAAACTCTAATCGATCGTGACGATAAAGCTGGAGAGTATTGTATACAACTATCTTGTTTTTATTAAATTGTTCCATCATCAGGATGGTCATCACATCTATAGGGTCCTGGATCCACGTTTCTTCTGCATCGATAAATACACCCACGTTTCTTTGAGCTGCTGCCTTGCAAATGCGCAATAATCTTTCCTGTACTTTATGCCACTCGATTTTTTCATCTGCTGTCAAAGATTCAACCGCCTTTGAAAACCTTTTCATCAAAGAGCCAGGATTCAATTCAACAGAGTGATCGAGTTTTTCCAACAACCCAAACCTTGCAATGCCGGTAATTTTTACACTCATATAGGGAATGTTGGCTTGTGTACCGGCATAGTTAATAACACGGATAAATTCATCCGTAGCATGCTCAAAAGCCTCTTCACTATGTTCGCCTCCTTCCACACCGTAGTCCAAAATTACCTGTACACCAAATTCTCCGAGTCGTTTTGCAACGTTTGCCGTTTCTTCTAAAGTTTCTCCGCCAACAAACTGTTTGAAGATCGTATTCCGGATAAGCCCTTTGAGGGGTAAACCCGACCGGATAGCCCAGGGAGTTACACGAGTGCCAATTTTGACCAACCATGAAAAACTCATGCTGTTGAAAAGAAATCGGGCTCGTTTTAATTCATTGTCCGTTTTGTAAGCAAATGCATTTTCAGTATTATCAAAGGAAATGGAGGGGTTTGGATCCATAGCAAGCTCTTAAATGCTGGCAAAGGTAACGGTCGGTGGGCAATTGGCAATTGACAAGCGGCAGCCAGGAATAAATAATAAAAGCCCGGCGCCTCACATTCATAACTCATTATTCATTATTCATCACTCCGTCTATCTTTACAAAAATTTATGCAATGGAATCAAGAAAATCTTCGGAAAGTTTAACGATGATGACAGAGATTGTCCTTCCGAACGATACAAATGTTTTTGGGAATCTAATGGGAGGAAGATTGATGTATTGGATGGACATTGCTGCTGCTATCGCGGCCCAAAAACATTGCAATGCTCCCGTGGTTACTGCCTCCGTAGATAATATTTCATTTGAAAGCCCAATCAAACTTGGAAACACCGTACATATACAGGCAAGTGTCACAAGGGCATTCAACACTTCAATGGAGGTACACCTGAAAGTTTGGGGCGAGGATCACATTCAACAGTATAAATATAAAAGTAACGAAGCCTACTATACATTCGTAGCACTCGATGCAAGTACCCGTCCGAAACCGGTGCCCCAGTTAATTCCTGAAACCGAGGAAGATAAAAAATTATTTGACGGCGCCTTAAGAAGAAGACAACTAAGGCTGATATTGGGAGGAAAAATGAAACCGGATGACGCATTGGAGCTGAAAGCACTTTTTATAAAGGAATGACAAAATTATCCGAGCTAGCATTTCATCCGGCTATCAAATTCCTTTCTATTTTATTTGTGGTCATTATACTGTTCTTATGGCGTTTGGTCTAGCCTTTTTGGAATGCATACAAAAGGTATTTGTAAAACCTTCCTGACTCTCCTGGTTACGATTGCAACATTCGTGGCTGGATCGAATTGCTTCTTGTATCCGTAGTAAAGTGCCTGAACTTCCCACTTTATTTAGTTGTTTTTCCCATGGCCTGCCGGTTTCGATGAACGATATTTACAATCTCTTGTATATGCATTGCAGGACGGATATCCTGACAAACTTGTATCCTGTGAGACATGGTGCCACACAACTAGCATCTGCAATAGCGAATAAAGCAGCCCATTGGTAAACTAGGGTGAATTTTCTCATTGGGTAAAGTGAACAAAAAAGGCTGGTTGGAAGGCGGGGGAGGGCCCACAGGCGGAATGTATAATATGCACCATAATAAAAAAAAGTCATTTTTCGCCTTCACCTCTTACAAAAAAAAAGACTCCTGAGATCAAAAAGATTTTTCTACCATTCTGCTTTAATAGACAATTCATTCTGCTTTAATAGACAATTATTGAAAACCAGGAAAGATTCAATCGGTTCAAACCTGGCCGCTTACCGCTAAACCAAAAAACTGAAATGACCAAAGAACACTCATTTTTTGAAGTTGAATTATTTATCGATCGTCTCCCAATGATGAGCGCCCATCATCATGTGACTTTTGCTCTGTTCAATCGCATCCATTACTTGTGCCAGAATTTTATCGGGTGACGCATCATAGTCTATTTCTAACGGTTTTTTGAAAGTCACGGACAATAATGAACCTTTCTTTTTAAACTTTAGTCCCTTTTTATTGAAAGCACGCCAAAAGCCGCTGATAACGACAGGTACCACTATTGGCTTAGTCTGCTTGATGATAAACGCCGTTCCCTTTCTTCCGGGTGCAAAAGGTTTTGTGGTCCCCTGGGGGAATGTGATGACCCAATTATCTTTCAATGCTCTCGTTACTTTTCTTGTATCAGAGGCGTCAAGTCCCCGACGAATTTCTTTTCCGTCGACCCTCCAGGTACGTTTTACTGTCAATGCACCTGCAAGTGTAAAGAAGCGGCTGATCCAACTTCCTTTCATGGTTTCTTCGGCAGCTACATAATAAACACTTGTAAAAGGATCTAATAAATAGAAGGGAATTCCCAATCTATTCTTTTTTCTCCATTTCACTGCGCAAAAAATGTGGAGGAAGGTAATAACATCAGCAAAATAAGTTTGATGATTGCTTACAAATAGAACGTTCCGCCGCGGAAGGCGTTCAATGTTTTCAGTACCTGAGATCTTTAAACGGTTCACCCAAACGAGGCCTGGATATGAAACAGCTCCAACAATAGCATACACGAAGGCCCTAACTATGCGAACTTTTTTCAATCTTTCAAAAAAGGAAGACATGTTGCTTAATCTCTTTGACGGCGTTCTTTCAGACAATATATACCAAATTCCAATAAAAAGGCTCCTGGAAAGGAGCCCTGTGAAATTAATAAACCTGACTAACTATCTGAAAAAGTTTATCAGCAAGCCGAAGCTCTTGGATCAATTAAACTTGATTGCACGATCTGACTCTTCTTTTCAAAAGAACTTAACAGCGACTTCATCTTTACGCCAATAGGATCGAATAAAATTTTAAAGGACGGGCACTACCCTGCGATACGAGAAAATCTTTGTCGAAAAAGTGTACCAGAAAAAATTCCATTGAGAGCAGTTGGATTTGCCTCAAGAAAACGAAAAACTTTGTAGAGATAATTCTACATCTTTAGCTCTTTGTCACGGTCAAACAATCCAGGTGGTGGTTGATTCTTTCGACGAGGTGATTAAATTGATAGGGTTTGACAATAAAATCATCTGCTCCATATTTCGTGTACTCGACACTGGTCTCCGGGAAGGCAGAATACAAAATGATTTTGATGAAACTAGTATCGGGATTGCTTTTAAGCCGGA
>DASYSW010000748.1:0-5822 GCA_036002905.1 Chitinophagaceae bacterium | reverse complement strand
GAGGTCCATTGGAAAATTTCCTGAGCATGATATATTGAGGGACATCGTTCTGGATGCCAGGGGTCTCTACTCATTCGCCATTTTTTGGGCCCTGGCCATGATCTACAGGAAACATTCTGACTCCCACATGCGGTACATGATTGCCACCGGTATATTAGCCATTGGACCCGGAATGGGCC
This sequence comes from Chitinophagaceae bacterium, assembly GCA_036002905.1. Taxonomy (GTDB): domain Bacteria; phylum Bacteroidota; class Bacteroidia; order Chitinophagales; family Chitinophagaceae; genus VBAU01. The sequence goes on along the minus strand of DASYSW010000748.1, from coordinate 5,643 downwards.
GTGGACTCATTAACAGTTTCGGCCTTGACATTGGAACAGCCCTTACCATAACTGACCTGGTAGGTCTTGCCATAGTGGGTTTCTTGCTCGGCTACGATATCTACAGAAAGAAAAACTACAAACCATTCCTCGTGGTGTTTATGGTACTGGCGTTTGGAGCAGTACTATGGCAGGCGCGGGATACTAATGCATGGCAGTCGTTTGCGAGAAGCTACGCTAGTATCTTTTATTGAAGTCCGGAGCCAGGAGAGGAAGGGAAATTGCAAAATGCAGACATTTATCGTCTGTACTCAAGCCGACATTGAAGATTTTATTGAGAACAAAACCCGGGAGCAGGGGGCTTTCATTCGAAACTTTTGGGCATCTTTCGGGATGCTTATTTCACTTTTAGCAAAGAGGAAATTATATTTGTCTCCTAACCACCAAATTTTTTAATTATTCAAACCTGCTTATGCGAATTCTTCCAGCCACTCTATCTGCCGTAACCATTTTATTGTTTTCCTGCGAAAAAGAACGTGATTCTGCAAGTAGGCAGAATAGCAACACAGATGCCACGGGAACCCGTCTTGTAAAAATGGTCACCAAAAATGGAATTGATTCTGCCGTTCATATTTACAGCTACAATTCATCGGGAAAACTGGTTGACATGACAGCTACCGGCACTGACCAGGGAGATGTTTTGTTTAACGAGGAAACAATTGTTCGAAACAGCGAGGGAATTATTCAAAAAATAATTTTTAAAGATGAAAAATTAACCCAATCGGGCACCGATAGTTTTTTGATCAATGTTTATTACGATCAAAGCCTGTCGCAGTATACAAGCAGGGTAGACAGAATAGACTATGGTTCCGTGATCTGGAGGGATAGTGTTACTTTCTCCTACGATGCAAATGGAAAAATGGTTACTTTAACTTATTTCACTGACAATGGATCAGGCACTTACCACCCGGGTGGAAAAGCAGATTATACGTATGCCGGAAATAACATGGCATCTGTTAAGTTGTTTTCATACAACTCAGGTGCCTATGAAGAAGACTTTACTGTCACAAATGAATTCGATACGAAACCTTCTCCTTTGATCTTAGGAAATGAAGCATTTGTTATCGACTACCAGGGGCTTGGGGCATATTATTCGGCAAATAATTTTACAAAGCAAACGGCTACTTATCCCAGCGATCCTACAGAAACATATACTTTTACTAATACTTACAATTCAACCGGTTTACCTGCTACGTCTATCGCCCGGCTTGAACCAGGTAATGACACTTATACCTTTACTTATTTTTATCAGTAGGTTTTCAAAGGAAAAAGATGAGCTTAAAAGGTATTGGAAAGACTCTTTGCAGACCTCATAATAAATATTTTTTTAGATCGTTTATATAGTTCCAAAGTCCTGAGATGCGTACCCGTCGCCCTTCACAGCACTGCCTGCATTGCCGTACCGCCCCCGCCGAAACAGCGTCCGATCGGTCCAGCTTACAATTTGAATTTGCATTGTGTAACAACTGTGCTAAAAAAATTCAATCGGGGTATATAAGTACCAGGGAAGCCATTAAACTATATTTATCCCTCCGGGCGGAAGGAGTAAACGCAGAATTGGATAAATCAGATGGATATAAAACCATCGATATCGTTGTCGAATCAGCAAGAATACACATAGAAGTTGATGCTCAACATCATCATCATGATGATGAACAAGGGCTTACTGACTTACAAAGAATGATACATTCGCTAAACGATGGATACCACACCCTTAGGATTCCAAATCCATTAGTCAATAAGAAACTCAAGAAAACGACTGAGTTTATTGTAAAGTATTTGAAGCTTACCGAAACGAAGGTTCGGAAAGCCTCTTAACCTCTGCTGTTACTTTCTTTGTCTTGAAAGGTAACTATATACGAGTTAGACCACGCGGATTACTTTCAACTCAATTCTGCTTTAACAACTTTTGTAAGTCTTCCACTAAATAGATGGGTTAGCCAAAGTAATATCCCTAAAAATAACGGCCAGTAGAGATGACTAAAAGTAATTGGCAGCTTATGCCCATCTGATCTTACTAGTCCGATTATAATAAAAACAGTGCAGGCCAGAGAACACTCAGAAATTAAGTAGGATAAATAAAGGAGCGTAATTTGAATCTTTTTCATTTCTTTTTATCCTGTTTCTTTTTGGGAGGCGTAATTGCTTTTGGCGGAGGATTGACCGAAGCCTTCATTATATCATGGAAGGTCTTTGATGCTTCTTGGGTGTTTTCTTATTTGCTTTTGCCATATTACAATATTCAAAAATATAAGTGTCGTATAGGTTAAATTTGTGCTGCTTACAAACGCAACAGAAATAATCTACCTGTGTCGCAATAGGGCATTTTTCGCTTAAAGTTTTTTGTTTGAAATGCCAACACCAGGCGAAAAATGAGGCGCTGGAAAACTCTATTAAGATGCGTTGGAATCGTCGGAAACAAAAAACTGTTTCATAAATCGTCTTGAAAGAAACCCCCGAAGTAAAAGTTGAGATAAGTCTTGAAGCTATGTAAGGGATTTGGAAACCTTCAACCTAAAACTCTCGTCGAATTCATTTTGAGCACTCACACGAGGGTTTGCAAAAAAAATAACGGGGCGTTGAGGCCCCGTTTGAAAGACAGATGCGAGAAATGACCCTCAGGCATGCGCTTCGTGCGTTTCAAAAATTCCGAGTTGCATCATCATTCCGGCGAGATCGGGATAACTTTTCAGTTCAATGAACTTTCCATTTTTTACTTTTCCAAAAACACATCCACGGTTAACAACCTTTCTATTCGTAGCCGGAATTTCCGGTTGGTCACCTACTTTGAGAGGTCCTGTATTCGTTCCACTAAATTCAAGTTCTGCCGCGATTCTTTCGTCGGAAATAATGGTGCTGAGAGTTTTCATTTTAAAATCCGGGAATGCAGTTATCCACTTGTTCAGAAATTCCTGGGCTCCGGCTTTCCCTCGGATGGGTTCAGGTGTGGCCGTGTCATTCCAAACAACGTTTTCATCGATGTACGAAGCAAATTTCTTTGGATCATGAAGATTCCATGATTCGATGGCTTGCTCGTGAAGTCTTAAAACATCATTGGCACTCATGATAACCTCCCTTTTTTTGAAGTAAAGAAAATAATTATGTCGTCTTGAACTTTTAACGCGTATAAAGGTTAGCCAAATTCTCTCAAACAAAAAAATAGAAGTTTTCATTTTGACCCAATTGCAATTTTTTTTTGCACATGCGCAAGAAGTGAAAAACAAGGCTTTTAAGGCCCGGAGATCAGGCAGGAATTATAATAGAACAGCCATTGCTCTTATTTTGGTTACCCTCAAATACCAACAACTAACTGCAAGCCATACTTAAAGCCTACCTCAACTCTGCCATCTCTGCCTTTTTACTCCTCGCCGGTATATAATGGGGATTTTACAAAAACTACACCAGCCAGTTCCCGGATTTCATTGACAAAACAACGATCATTCATATCCACGGTGCCTTATTGATGACATGGATGTTGTTATTGATCGTGCAGCCCATACTCATTAAGACGGGAAGGAGTCAACTTCACCGAACGATCGGCAAAGTATCATATGTGTTAGGGCCGCTCATTATGATATTCTTGTTCCTGATAGGCAAAGGATCTTATGGGAGGTCCATTGGAAAATATCCTGGTCGCAGGCCAGCCATCGCATAGCCATCAATTTTTTTGGTTGATCACCCGAAAAACAGAGAAATTTCTCTGACAATTCCGTACCCGTTCAAAATGTTTTTGCATATTCTGCCAATTCTCCGGACTCAATCCGCAGAATATCCGAATTTTTAGTTTCTCTTAACGCGTATTGCCTGCCGGCCAATGATTTGTTGCAAACCTGGTTTCTCCGCACGCTTTTTTCAGTTTGAAGCGCGATCGGGGGTAAGATAGTTTTGAGTTCAATTCTATAAACCAAAAAAAATTTTTTATGAAAAAGCTTTCAATCATCGGTTTGACAATATTGTCAATCACATCCTCCCACCTTGCGTTTTCTCAATACACAACGAATAATACAATTGTCTACAATTTATTTCGGGAGAATCAGTTTAAGTTTCCCCGCCCGAAACCTTTGGATACAATTGTAGTGGGACGATATGATTTTGCATCAGAAACATTCGAAGGAATTAAATCCATCACCATTCCCAATGGTCATGGAGGACAAGTTGTATCGCCCTACAATGTGAAAAGTGAATGCTTTCAGCACATGCTTAAATTCAGGATAGATCATTTTAATGGATCTGTGACTATCAAGGTCAATGATAAGACCTTTTCTGACTTGACAGGGGGCATTGATATTTATATACCGCTTCAACAGACGGCACATGTGCAATGGCAAATTAGCGTTGGTAATCAAACTTACTCAGACAAGTTCAATATTTTGCGTCTTCATTTCTTTGCAGCCGGTTCGTTTAGTATACCTATAGTTCCACTTGTTGTAGTGTATGAACCGCCAATGGATCAGAATGGCCTGAACAATGCCGAATACAGCGAAACGAAATATGCAAATAGTTCGTTTGGGCTTAGTTTTTCAACAGAAAACAGTCGAACTACGCCCGGTGAGCTATCCACATACGACTATTTTACTCAACTACTTGGTTTTGCTGCTGGTGTTATGGCTGGAGGAGGAGACCTGAAAAATAAAATCCCCGGAATTGCTTTGGCAGCGCTTGTGAAAGCATTCGGAGATCATACTGTTACAGTAACCGAAGGAACGATTCGAAACAACCAGATGACGATAAATACCGAAGCTATACAAAGCAATAGTTATAACACCTCTCCAAACAATGGCGGACCCGGCATCGGGGATATGTTTGTATGTCTGATAAAACCGCGGTTTTTATGGCAAGTGTACGACGATAAGATCTATACGATGCTGCTGGATTTTGAGAAAAAGCAACTAATACCGGCAGCAGCTGTAAAAGATTCAATGGCTAATGGAGTAAATAAGGAGGTCTACGCATCCGTTGCCCCTTATGATCCTTTTATTCCACATGGTCCCGATGTTTTGCTGCGGCAAGACAGATTCACTCTGATGCAAGTAATAGATCTTTCAGGTATAGGCGGTTCCACTGACATTGACCTGGAGCATCGCGTATCAATGTCTGACAAATACAGTGGCACCAGGTATAATTCAACAACTGATGATGTTACTGCAGGTATGTTAAGTTTTACAGGCTGGATACCAAACGCGGAAACCAGAAAAGTAATCACTACCGTCACAAGTAGCTATACAACGGAAGTGGATTCAGGAACCATCGTACATGCAAAAGTTTCCTTGAACTGTTCAACTGATGAGCATAAGGTGTACCAGGTATATTATGATAACATTTTTGGAACATTTGCAGTTAGGGAGGCCCATAATATAAATACAACACCAACCCAGACGGGGATTTTGAAAGATACAAGAGGAAACTACAGACCAAATACGCCTGTTACTTTAACAGTTGGCAAAATAAAATATTTCACATACACCAACTCAAAGGGACAATACAGTTTCTTCTCGCCGGAGCTAAAAAATACGAAGGCTGTGGCAGGGTTGAAAATGAATTAGTCAGTAAATTATCGCCTTTTATTGCTGGTCTCTCGAAGAACTCTGACCAGCATTTTTTTTA
>DASYSW010000747.1:0-5256 GCA_036002905.1 Chitinophagaceae bacterium | reverse complement strand
AAACCTGGATTCTAACAGGCAAAATTGAGCCGTTCTATTTGAGAAGTGCTTTCATCCTTGATACTCTTCTGTGCAAATCTCACCCTATCAAAAGTCTCCAGCATGGTGTCACAGTTGCAGGTCAATTTTCTGATTGTGTAGTCGTTTATTCCATTTTCACTTTGTCCGACATGATCTATGAAATGATGTGTTTCGGAAACTGCAATGAGAACTATCGCTGCCTGCCTCATACCCGCAATGTGGTATTGGGTGTAGTAAAATAATGGAATAACTTGGCCTGGGTATTTGACTGTACGTCTCTAAGTTGTAAGTAAGAACCATAAATTCTCGCTTTTTATTTCTGTTCCGAGAGATTAAAAAATATAATTCCTCCCCTAGAAACAGTTAGCAGTTCTTCCGCATTAAACCTAAAACACTGTTTTATGCCTGATTCAATCTCTTATTTAGTTCCCGGTGCTGAGATAATTCCAGTTGAAGCGCAGGATAAATCTATGGCATGCTGGGCAACAGTATTGACGATGCTGGCCTCCTGGAAAAATCAGCAATGCTATTCGATTGAAACAGCAACTGAGATGATCGGTGAGGAATATAAAAAAATATACAAGGAAAATACGGGGCTGTATCCGGATAAGGTAGAAGGCTTCGCAAGCGCAAGCGGGCTGAAAATAGAATGGCCCCAATGCAGCACACCAGAGAATATCCGGGACCTGCTTGAGTCTTACGGGCCTATTGCTGTTATCGATGATGAGGATCCGTCATCAAACTTTTGTGTACATGCAAGGTTAGTTACCGGAATACATGGAGATGGCACTGATGATCATACTTATCTTAAAATCTTAGATCCAGATGGTGGACAAACTTACGACGAAGCATTTGATGTTTTTGAAAGCAAGTATGAATCGATGGCTGAAGCGCAAGGTTGGACTATTCAAATGTTGCATTATTAGAAGACCACCATAGTCGAAATTCTAAAAATATTATTATGTCAACATATCGCCACGATTCAATTCAACTAAATGATGCTAATAAAGAAGAAGAATTCAGGGCCTTTGTATTAAACGAGCTCTTTCCTTTTTTTAAAAAAACATACGGAAAATCCACACGAATAACCAGGTCTGTTCTGGTAGACCAAATGTTATTGGAAGACGCGAAAAAAGATAACAAATACACATGGCAAAATATCTGGACCGGAGTTACAGACGATCCGGTCTTTAAGGATGCGCTAATGGGGGGTAGCTCTGGCACAGAGGCCATACTAAATAAGCTTGATGGGTATGGGAAAAGAGAGGTTACTGGCATGTGGGAATCTGTAAACGAGCCGAGCTAAAAATTCTTTTAAATAGCCTTTATCTTAAACTACAAGTATGTCAGAAGATTCGATAAAACAGGCATATGAAAATGCAAAAGCAACGTTGATTGATAAAAACGGGAATCCCACTCCAAATTACCAGGCATATATGAAATATGAAGAGGAGTGGAAGGGCAAAAAAGAGGCTTACAATACCGCTTATGCAAAGGCAATGGCAAATGCTTCGCAATTGCAACGATGGCCAAATGAAGGCGTGTTATACCAACACGAAGTAGAAGGAGCCTGGGATAGGTGGTTAACGCTAGGATTCAAAATGGAAATTGAAAATGCTATCAGCATATTGGGAGCCTCAAGATCTATAGACCCGGAGATTGAAAATGTAATTAAAAAAAGCAGATCTCAATAGAACATATCGATAAGGAGCATGCCGAAAATCCTAAATAGAGTAGGTGATTAATAACAATAAAAATTAAAACTATGCCAGACGTATTTAAAATCTTAAAAGATTTAGAGCTTAAGTGTGTTGGACTAGATCCGCAAACCAACAAAATGCAAGAGGGTTATTTCTCCGCCTTTCGAACAATAGGCCTTCCTATTCACAAAGAGGACTTTAATAACCCCTGGTCCCCCTTAGGTGTAAATCTTCAAAAAGATATCCCGAAGACTGACGCTGCTGATCCAAACACAGCTCCCAAAACTGGAAGTAGCGCAATGGATGAAAACAAAATAGCTGTAGCAAACATTGCTCATAGCATGCAGAGCTATTTAAACACCTTTTTACTTGTAGATGATAAATTACGAATGAACCCTCAGTATGGCGTCATGCCAGGCTCCAGCAAAGTGAGCGATTCCTGGTGGGCTATCATCACTGGCGCAAACGGTATACCAACCGATTCAGAAATAAATGATTCGCTGAAAGCAGCATATGAAAAGGCAAAGGCAGTTTTAATGGATAAAGACGACAATGCCACGCCACATTATGAGGCGTACATGCGTTATGAGGAGGAGTGGAAAGATAAAGTACGAGCATGGCATAAAGCTTATGCCAATGCGTTTACCGATCCAATGAAACTTCAAAATTGGCCAATTGATGGAACATTATACCAGGATGATGCAGATGAAGCAATGGACAGATGGACCGGGCTTGGGCATAAGCAAGAGATTGAAAATGCTATAGCCACTCTAGCTGCTCAAGGTACTGACCCCGCAATTGCGCTTATTTCACGCTGCAAAAAGAAATTCATTAATAGCCTCAATGAATTTATGAGCATTGGGCAAATCCCTTATACAATCATGCTTCCAAATTCATGGTATGACCCTGACAATGACGATGGATGGAATGAGTATGGCAGTCATGATTTTCACTCCGAAAGCCATTACCAGGCATCATCTACTTCTTACGGCGGAGGTGGTGGATTTAACGTCGGTTTTTGGTCTGCAAGTGCCGACTTTAACCATGCTGAAAGTCAAAGTTCACTAGATATGGCAACTACAAATTTAGAAGTCGCTTTTAAGTTTTGCTCAGTGGATATTAAAAGACCCTGGTTAGATACTTCATTGCTGAATTTAAAGAATTGGTTTCTCATGGGCGATTATAAAAAGAACTGCATTTCAACCGGAAAAATGGGGCAAGAATTACCGCAGGATACTGTAGAGTTTTTGCCTTCGATTGTGACAAGCTTAATACTCATTAAAGATTTGTCAATCAAATGGGATGATTGGAAGAGCCATTGGGATCAACATGCTGAAACTACTTCGGCATCAGCTTCTGTTGGATGGGGGCCTTTTGCTGTGCACGGAAACTACTCACATCATAATGAACAGAGGAATTTTGAGGCTGATTCAAGCGGTGAATGGTTAAAAGTGCCCGGTATTCAACTAATCGGTTATATTTCTACAATAAATCCAGCATGTCCAGGACATGATTCGTCTGAATTTATGCAGAAAAAGAAACCAACGGGAACACCAGAGCCTGCAACCCCTTAATAATAATAAAAAGATAGGCAAAATAACGGGTATGCAAACTAATTGCATACCCTGTTTTCCATCATTATTAACAACGATAAATCATTACAATGGCACTATCTCTTGATTCGATTTACAAACCTCTAAGTGATTTTTTCTTAAATCATTTTAAATCTGATCCGGAAAATCCGATTTTTTTTCGGTTCGCTAAAATTGGATCAGTGGTTTCAGACGGGGACTTCATTGATCCGCATTTTCCCGATCAATATTCGCCTGCGCTGGCAAGAGAATATTTTTCCGAGATTGTAAATAATATACCGATAGAAGACTCCGATGGACAAAATATTTTCTTTACACAAAACGATATTGATGACACATATCGTGACCAATTGCTGGGTCCTTCCATTCCATTTGTTCCCCAAGGTACCACTGACGAGATTAAGGAAAGTATTTTTAATTCTTTTAACCTTATCAAAGATGATGCTATAAAAGATTGGAACAACATTAAAGCAGAATCAAGTACCGGACTCATGACCGATTACAGGCCATCTTTAGCAAAGCCTGACAACTGGTATGATAAAACAAAAAATGAATTATGGACACCTCAATCTTTTCATGTTGAAGAGACCACGGTCCCTGCATCAACGGATCCTCCCAAATTTCAGCTTTGGAAATTGAGAATGAATGATGATCAGTTGCAGAATGCTTTGCCGGTACTTAAAACTTCGGAAAAGGTTAAATCAATAGACCTCGGCGATCAGGTTCTGAAAATGGAAACGCCCATAGCAGCCTTTAAAATGCGTAAAGCAATGGTACATGATCACCGGTCGGAAGCTACAGGAAATGTGGTGATTCGTGATCATAGGATGGATAATGTAGTGATCCGTGATCATAGGACTGAACCTAGCGTTGAACATGTAACTGTTAAAAGGTCCCCTGTTAATCAAAATTTTCATGATGCATATTGGGGATTAGACGTAAAAAAGAGGGTGATTGTAAGCCAATATATTAAGACACAAGCTCCTACTCAACCTGTAAAGGCCAATAGTTTTTCTATAAATTTCAAGTATTGCGTAATAGATATAGATCGTCCTTGGTTAAAGACAACATTTATAAACGATAAAACTTGGTTTATACCAAATACACGAAAAGCACAATTGAGTGCTAAAGACAATTCAGGGGCAAATATATCGGTCTTGCCTATTGCATTCGTCGCACTAAAAGAACTAAACATAGAGGCAAACTGGTCAGAGACAGATATTGAAATCTCTAAAAGTGCCACCGATTTTGGACCCTTTGAAGTAGATTCTCAAATAGTAAATAATAAGCTTTCCCACGAAGGAATTCAAATTATCGGCTGGCTGCTTCAAAAAATGCCGGATTTGCCTCCTAATGATCCTCCGCAATAAGACTGTCGACTATTGTTATTGTTATGGACCATAAGTATTCTGATAAAGATTCAAACAAATCCCATGATTCAATCCTCTTTTTATCGCATGCCAAATGGCGATGATTCGGGCAGCGGCGGCTCGGATTCCCAGCAAACCGACAATACCAAATTAGCTGCTGTCGATACCGTTTATGTAAGTCCTGATGAAGGTACTACCAATGAGCCTTTTCCGGCACAGGGCATAGAATATGATTTTTGTGTGGATGTAACTAACACTGGTGACCTATCCACAGAGGCGTTCTATGTACGATTTACTTTAAGCGGAGATCAGGATCCTCCATGGGAACAAGATTTCCAACAGGATGCCGGCCTTGATGCAGGTCATAGTGTAAAAGCCGTTGTGCACTTTGGCGCCTTTCCAAATGAATTCAAAAGCTATTATCTCGAAGCTTGTATTTACAACCCGTCTGCCCCGGATGTCCCCATTAACTGTGCAGGCAGTTTTGAGTTTTCTGTTAACACGGAATAAGTGGTCCAAGATCCTTTTAAAAATCTAATGATTTTATTTATTGCCGTACACTTTATCGGTACC
>DASYSW010000746.1:0-4121 GCA_036002905.1 Chitinophagaceae bacterium | reverse complement strand
CTTTTACAGGGTATTTGTCAACGAAGCTGGAAAGTAGTTGGTAGCGCACCTGCGGGCCAACTTGCCAGTTCAATTTACCTGTAGAATAAGCAACAAAGGTTTCAAGGCCGGTGCTTACATTCCATCTGCGGACCAGCCATGGAACCTCAGCATAATTTTTATAATCGGTCGAAAGGAGATAAGCTCTGTCACCCAGGATATAAGTGGGCTGAATTGTGCCGGCCACTCCAAATTGGACCCTGCTATCACCCGCAAGATCTATTTCTATTCCAACGGGGGCCGATATTTCAAAGTAAAAATTCTGCAACCAGTCTGACTTGTAACCACTGAAATTCCTGTGTGAACTATTGATCTCTACAGAATCTATTCCCGCATTTGTGTTTAATGCAATGGTGGTTTGTTCCATGCGATAATTAAAAGCTTTGATGTCATACCGGTTTACGTTGAACTGAAGACCCGCCTTCACCCGGAAGTTTGTGGCTAAAGAATATTTTGTCGTGAATCCGATCTCAAGACCAATATCCGGTTTGTGAGTCACCGCACTATTTACATCATATAAAGCCGACAAGGAGGAAGGGGCATTTGCCAGTACACTCGCAGAACTTAAAAACGCTTTATTTGCAGACAATTTCCTGTAACTGATAGTAGGAGTGAAATTAAATTGAAAAGCAAACCGTTTCTGTTTTGGACTATGGAAGCTATTCAAGACGCTTTCTATTGTCCAATCGTAAGGATTAGAAGTTGTCAATTTCTTGGGGTATGCTGATATTCCTTGCGAACGGACATTGTTAATAATGTCCTGATCCATTAATTGGTCGGTAATATTCACTGAAAGTGGTTCGGCACTGGCTGCAGGTTCACTGAGGATTAAATTATTTTCGCTAACTGCCAGATCCGTCGCCGGAGAACCATAAAAATTGTTATTCAGAATAACTTGCCTGTCTGCTACAGTTGCAACCAGAGAATTATCCGGGAATTTATCTTCGACCTCGCGTTTGTCGTTGATGTTACGTTTATCGGGTGGGGCAATTTGCGTAGGAGGGGCCAAATTTTTTTCAGTGGAAACAGGCTTGTTCGCTAAAATAGGAGTTTCCTTCGGAGAGTGGGTAACAAGTACCGTTACCAAACTGCCTGTAAGTAGCAACAATATAATTCCGAGGCCAAACCATTTTCTACGTGTGTGCAGAGCATTGTAAACACCGCTCCACACCTTTGCAGAAGGGTACATCCGGTATTGATCCGCATTTTCTTTTAAGAACCTCTCAAACTCGTTATTAAAATTTCTCTCCATAATCAGTCAGCGATTTAGGGATAGGATTGTTTTACCTTTTCATAGTAGCGAGCCATTCGACATCTTCTTTAGGTTTTTGAATGATCTTTTTTCTCACCAGTATTTCTTCCAGCATAGCCTTGGCTCTCGTGTACTGACTTCGGCTCGTACTTTCCTCGATATCGAGCATCATACCTATCTCTCTGTGGCTATAGCCTTCTATTGCATACAGGTTCAAAACCGTTCGATACCCTATCGGCAACATTCTGATACACTCTACGATTTGTTTTGCCTGGACAATGGAAGGAACACTTTCTTCGCGAACCATCGCACCAGTAGCATGAATTATATCTACACTTTCGTTGAACTTCTTGTTTTTCTTCAGGATATTAATACATGTGTGGACAATAATTCTTCGTATCCAGCCCTCGAAAGCTCCCCTGTTACCGAACGTATGCATTTGAGAAAAGATCTTGATAAAACCTTCCTGCAACATATCCTCTGCATCCTCACGATTATGTGCGAAACGATAGCACACCGACAACATTTTAGGGCTATACCTGTTGTATAACTCCCTTTGAGCGGTGGGGTCATTTTGCAAACAGCCCTTTAAAATGGCTTCCTCGGTCATATCTTCCCTTTGGTTGCCTGTAATTTAGACAATTTTTGAGTTACAATGCTGCACTGAAATGTAAAAATTGTGTTTTCTCAAACGATTTTCATTGCCTGCGACTGAATCATCGTTTCTTTCGGACAAGGCTGTCGGCAGGATATTTTGCCTTCATTTCATTTGTTATGCCCTGGGCCCAGTTGATCAGGACATTTTTTTCAGGGTCAGTCAATATTGCATCTTTGTGCACCCAGAGATAGGAGTCGAGGGGCATTTCGCCTTTCTTGACAAGGTCAGCGGAGGCTCTCATTTTATTGTACTGATAGCGCAGCGACTTGTTGGAGTATTCGTCGAAATTTAATTCCCGCTTTCCTTCATTGATGTGATTAGTGAGCCACCAATCGACCGGTTGAATTTTAAAATACCAACGATATCGCGTGTTATTGCTGTGGCAATCCATGCAAGCTTTATCCAAAATTGTTTTTACTTCAGTCGGTACATTGAATACATGCGCAATATAGTTGGGCTGTTCTCCACTTGAAATATTTCGGGAAGGATGAATAAACTGAATGATGATTAAGAGCACCAACACAGCGAGCAATATCTTTTTAAACATTGTGCAGCTGTTTGTCGATTAAAATTTCTCCGGTCATTTCGCCGGGAAGTGCAATGTCCATCATTGTTAAAATGGTTGGAGCTATGTCCCCTAATTTTCCCGGCCTGATCTTGCCCTTCCATTCACTGTCGATAATAAAGAAAGGGACCGGGTTTAAAGTATGCGCTGTATTTGGAGTGCCATCTTCGTTAATCATATAATCGGAATTGCCATGGTCGGCCGTAACAAAGCTGGCGTAGCCATTTTCCAAACCTGCAGTCACAACTTTTTCAACACAACTATCTACCGTTTCGACTGCTTTAATTGCTGCTTCCCAAACCCCGGTATGGCCCACCATATCTGCATTGGCGTAGTTCAAGCAAATAAAATCAGCGGTTTTATTTTTTATTTCAGGAAGCAACGCGTCGGTTACCTCATAAGCACTCATCTCTGGTTTCAGGTCATACGTGGCCACTTTTGGCGAAGGGATCAGAATTCGTTTTTCACCCTCGAATGGAATTTCCCGGCCACCGCTAAAAAAGAAAGTGACATGGGGATATTTTTCTGTTTCAGCGATCCTGATCTGTTTAAGGTGATGTTTCTCCAAAACCTCACCCAGGGTATTATTCAAGTTATCGTTGTTAAAAACGACGTGAACCTTTTTAAATGACTGATCATATTCAGTCATCGTTGTATAATCGAGTGACAGTCTCTTCATTCCAAAATCAGGTTGATCAATCTGTGTAAGTACTTGCGTTATTTCGCGACACCTGTCAGTTCTGAAATTAAAGCAGATAACCACATCGTCGTTTTTGATTTTAGCCAGGGGTTGTTGAGCCTCATCCACGATCACACATGGCTTGATAAATTCATCAGTTATATTCTTTTTATAAGAATTTTCGATTGCTTGCACCGCATCGGTTGCTCTTTCGCCTTCGCCATTCACCAGCGCGTCGTAAGCGAGCCTAACCCTTTCCCAGCGTTTATCCCTGTCCATTGCATAATACCTTCCACTCACCGAAGCAATTTTACCAACAGTTGTGTTTAAGTGTGCCTGGAGATCCTTTATAAAACCCAAGCCGCTTCTTGGGTCGGTATCTCTTCCATCGGTAAAGGCATGAACAAAAACATTGTCAAGCTTCTCAGCTTTGCAAACATCAACAATAGCCTTTAAATGGTTGATGTGAGAATGAACGCCCCCATCACTCACGAGGCCGATGAGATGTAACGGTTTTTGATTTTTTTTAGCCCGCCGGATTGAATCAACAAGAACTTCATTCTTCGCAAAAGATCCATCGCGGATAGCGACATTTATCCTTTGCAATTCCTGGTATACAATTCGTCCAGCCCCCAGGTTTAAATGCCCAACTTCGGAGTTGCCCATCTGACCTTCCGGCAGACCGACCAATTCTCCGCAGGTAGTTAAAGTTGTGTTAGGATACTTAGTATAGAGAGAGCTAACGAAAGGTGTTTTTGCACGCTGAATTGCATCTGCCGAAGCAACTTTTCCTAATCCCCAGCCGTCCATAATTATCAGGATCACTTTTTTATTGTTCATTTCGAGTAGATATTATAATTTATTTGTTTTTGAATTTCAGATAGTAATTACCCGCTAAACCGTGTAAAACTACTTTATTTAACGAATT
>DASYSW010000745.1:0-6988 GCA_036002905.1 Chitinophagaceae bacterium | reverse complement strand
TAGCAAGTTCGATGTTCGCCAGGTTACAGCCTCCTTTACATACCGGTTTGGAAAAAATATTCAGCAATCGCCGGCGCGCCGCAGAAGCAGTGCTACACAGGATGAGCAAAATAGGGTTGGCGGTGCCAATTAAAAAAGTTTAGTTTTCTCATGTGAATGACGTCCCTTGTTTCTACAGGGGACTTTTTTTTGGATTTGAGATTTGAGATTTTTGATTTGATATTAGGACGTTGTTACATTTGCCACCAGGGTAGAATTCAAATGTCAAACTTCAAATTTCAATCATATGCCTACATTTGATATCGTCAGCAAAGTAGACGCACAGACGCTGGACAACGCAGTAAATGTGACAACAAAGGAAATCACAAACCGCTTTGATTTTAAAGGATCACATGTTGTTATCGATCTCAACAAGAAAGAATTTAAGATCACCATCGAAACAGAAGATGAAATGAAGATGCGCCAGCTCATTGACGTTCTCATCAGCAGGGCACACAAACAGGGTATTGCGCCAGAAGCATTTGATTTTTCAAAGGAAGGATATCAAAGCGGCAAAGTATGGAAAAAGGAGGTGTTGGTACGAAATGGATTGAAACAAGAAGATGCAAAGAAAATAGTGAAGAATATTAAAGACTCCGGACTGAAGGTGCAGGCTTCAATAATGGATGACCTTGTCAGGGTATCCGGCAAAAAGATCGACGATTTGCAATCGATCATTCAAGCATCGAAGAATTGGAATCTTGGTATTCCGCTTCAATACGAGAACATGCGTAACTGAGATGTGAATAACTAAGTGTATAATGAGTGTAAAACAACGAATCAAAAAATTTGGAATGGCGTATCCCTGAATGTATCTTGGACTTACAATCGTTGCACGAAATCTGGAAACAGAAAGAATGCAACAGGAGAAACAGGAATCCGTCAAAAGAGGAATGTTACTCCGGAAAGCATCGGGTTAGTAAGTACAGAGGCGCAAGCTAATGTACGAAACGACACTTGATGCTTTCGTTTTTTAGTTGCCCACAAAAGCTACTATTTGGTGGCTTTTTTTCGATTGATACCTCGCGAGGCTGCGTTTAAATACATTTGGATAGATTGGCTCTGGTGGCTAACTTTGCGACCTCAATTAAATTTTCTAATTGTACGGCAAAATCCGTGCAGCCTTAAAAATCAGACATTTATGAAAGAAGGTATCCATCCCAAAAATTACCGGTTGGTGGTGTTCAAGGATATGAGTAATGGTCATTCTTTTCTCAGCCGATCGGCGGCCCCCTCAAAAGAAACTGTCAAATGGGAAGATGGCAATGAATATCCACTCGTAAAATTGGAGATCTCAAATACTTCGCATCCTTTCTTCACCGGCAAAAATGTATTGGTTGATACCGCCGGCCGTATCGACAAATTCAAGAAGAAGTATGAGAAGAAAAAATAATTATTTAGCTTTAAGCTGAATTACATTTTTTTGTTTTTCATGGCTATACTTTAAACCTCCTGATTCTTCGGGAGGTTTTTGTTTTATCCGGTTAAAAATTTGCAACTGAGTTCTTTCTTATTTTTGAAGGATATTCCTCTTCATGGCTAAGATCATTTTTACAGAAGAATTTTGCCAGCCGGAGAACCTGCATCCTTTTACCTTAACCAGGCAGATACAGGACATTCGGATTGGCATTCTGACCATCCGTGAAAAATGGGAACGACATCTGGATCTACCATCATTCGACAAATGGGAGGATGATTATAAGGACATTGGTAACTCTGTCCGGATCGATAAAAATATCGGTAACGATGTATTCCTGATGATACATGGTAACGTGTTGCCCACCCCGAAGATGGTAAAAGCAATTTGGAAACTAAAGAATGGCGAATTTATATCGGCAAATGGAAATGCAGGAATTGTTTTCCGTTTTACAAAAAAGGAAGTCATAGAACCGCATAAGATAAAAGTGTCCAGGGCCATAACCATTAAAGATAAAATAAGGGCTCTCCAGTATCCCTGGGAGATATTTCAATGGAATGGCCAGGCTATCGAGGATGATTTCGAATTGATCACCTCGAAGAAAAAAACGCAGCCTGTTTCAAAAACGAATACCGTTATTAAGCCGGCAGGTATCTTTATTGAAAAAGGCGCAAAGGTTGAATATTCCATTCTGAATGCTTCCGCTGGTCCTATCTATATCGGCAAGAACGCAGAAGTGATGGAGGGGTGCATGATCCGTGGTCCATTCGCACTCGGCGAAGGATCTGTTTTAAAAATGGGTAGTAAAGTGTATGGGGCGAGTTCTTTCGGTCCTCATTGTGCTGTAGCCGGCGAGATTAAAAACTCTGTGATTTTTGGATATTCCAATAAAGCACATGATGGTTATTTGGGCGACTCTGTGATAGGAGAATGGTGCAATCTTGGCGCTGGCACCTCTAATTCAAACTTGAAAAACAACGCCGGCGAAGTAAAAATTTGGACCCCTAAAGGACAATTGAATGCGGGACCTAAATGCGGTGTGTTTATGGGAGACTATTCAAGAAGCATGATCAATACTTCATTTAACACGGGAACAGTAGTAGGGGTCTGTTGTAATGTATTTGGCACCGGTCTGACTCCCAAATATCTCCCTAGCTTTTCCTGGGGTAACGATGGGATCGATCGCTATGAGTTTGAACGTGCAATAAATGACATTGAAAACTGGAAAAGACTGAAGGGAAAAAAAATTTCAAAAAAAGAAAAAAACATTCTGAAGCATATCTTCGGGCATTATTAAATTTTTGAAAGGTTCCAGTGGTTTCAAAGGTTTCAAAGGTTGGATAAGGAATTGGAGCTTCTGGAACCTATGGAGCTTCTGAAACTTTTTAAACTTTATTATGAGAAAGCAAATCGCTGCTGCTAATTGGAAAATGAATCTTACGTTTCAACAGGGAGAAAAATTACTGGATGAAGTATTAAAGGCTGACATCAAACTCAAAGAATATCAACAGGCCGTGTTCGCGGTTCCCTTTCCTTATTTATTAATGGCGAGAAGTGAAGTAGAAGAACAGCGGAATTATTATGTGGCAGCCCAGAATTGCTATCATCGCAAAAATGGAGCTTTTACCGGCGAAGTTTCAACGGAAATGCTGCATTCTTTGGCCGTTCGATATTGCATCATCGGGCATAGTGAGCGAAGAGAATATTTTGCTGAAACTAATGCAATGCTGGCTGACAAGGTAAATCTTTGCCTTGAGAATTTTATCACTCCAATTTTCTGTTGCGGTGAGTCATTGACCATCCGCGAAGCAGGAACGCAAAATCAATTTGTAGAAACTCAGCTAAAAGAATCCCTCTTTCATCTTTCGACCGACAAAATAAAGGACATTGTGATCGCCTATGAACCTATTTGGGCGATTGGCACCGGGAAAACAGCATCAACGGACCAGGCACAAGAAATGCATGCACATTTACGTTCTATTTTAGCAAAGCAGTACGGAAAAGACGTGAGCGGCAATCTTCCCATTCTTTATGGCGGCAGTGTAAAAGCCAATAATGCAAAGGAGTTGTTTAGTTGCCCCGACGTCGATGGTGGCCTTGTAGGAGGCGCATCTTTAGTGGCTGACGATTTTATACAGATCATCAAGGCATTAAAATAGATTGAGGAAAGGCCCTTTAATTAAAATTTAAACCATCCCTGGTCCCTATCATATTGTGATCACAAGAAAAAAGCAGATCTTGCTTAGCTTTTTAAATATCAGGGTCATAATCAATGGTGTTGAAATTTACCCCGTAAAGCAAGGTCAGCGGGTGGTCATTTCTCTTGAAAGCAATAACCCGAAAGTTGTTGTAACCGACGGGTATCATTTCACAAAGCCTCTTGAGTTGGTTTATCATCACCTGCACACTTACTATTTTAAAATTGTTTGCGCGATTGATGACACACAACTATTGGCAGGTTGTTGCGTCCTCGTGCTGTTCTACCTGATGGGTTTTGCAACGGGGATCTTTATTCTAAAGCTTTTGAGCCTGTTTCCCATACTCTATTTCTTGTTTCTCTATTACGTTAACAGGAAAGAGTTCATCCAGATACAGGCTGTGTGAAATTTACGGGTTGTAAGAGATCTATTTTATCATATTCATTTAGCATGTCGAGATTCGGGGTCGTTTTTTATTCAGCCCATTGATTTTTGGTTTATTTGTAAAAAGAAAAACAATTTTGAGAATATTGATCAAAGGAGGGTTTTACAGGATCCTGTTTATGGGTTTCAACTTTCTTGTAGGCCTTTTTATTGCGGCTATCTCCGGTACTGAAACATTTGGCGTTATCTCGCTGATGGTCGTGAACGCAGCGGTCTTTTCTATCATAAGCGGATTGGGCATTGATTCAGCGATTGTATGGCACGGAGCAAGTAAAAAGCTAAACGATGAAAAGACATTTTCTTTTACTTTTTTTTCTGCCATATCCCAGGTCATTTTGTTTCTTATCGGTTCACTGCTTTTCTACAAGATGACATCGAGGCTGCTCTTAAGTCAGCAGCACCATTTTGCATTTTATTACTACGAATTGATCTATTTTTCCGGGTTGGTCGTAATTGACAAATACACTTCTCTTTTCTACGCCTCGCATAGAATGGAAAACTGCAACAAATTGTTGGCGGGAATAACGTTGGCTTGCCTTGCAATCATAATACTGATCCGTTATAAAATTTTTAAAATAAACTTACCGGCATTTTCATTGTTATGCCTTACAACATTTATACAAGCTGTTGCCTTGGTGATCCTGTTTCATACTACCAATAGCAGGTTAAGGATCGAAAAGATTTCCGCGAATGACCTCAGATCTTTATTTAATTTTTCCATAATAGTATTTATCACGAACCTGGTGCAGTTTTTTGCGTACAGGGCCGATTATTGGTTGATCAATTACTTCAGGGGTGAAAGCGAGCTCGGTATTTTTTCGCAAGCGAATCGTTTTGCGCAGATGCTGTGGGTTTTACCCAATATTCTCGCAGCCATGTTAATTCCCCTCATTGCCGCGCCCGGTGATGCTTTTAACGAGAAAGGGGTGGTTCGCCTTGTAAGAGTGATCAACTATCTCAATTTGTTTGCCATTGCTGTTATTATCCTGATCGCATTATTAACCTATGAACTATTTCTTCCGGATAGTTTTTCAACAGGTTTTTTCCCATTGCTGTTTATGCTTCCCGGCTATTATTTTTTCTGCATGAACATACTTCTTGCAGCTTTCTTTTCTTCGAGGCGTTTATTATGGGTTAATTTTATCGGGTCAGCACTTTGTTTCATTGTTATTATCTTAACCGACCTGGTCCTGATCCCGATCCTCGGGATCAGGGGCGCGGCTATCGCTGACTCGATTGCTTATTCAGTCGCGACTATTTTCAGTGTTATCTTTTTTATGAGACACACTTCTTTTTCCTTTGCCGATCTGTTCACGATTCGCAGAGCTGACTGGTCATATTGGCTGGCTTACAAAACAAGTGATCAATGACAAAGGCCACATCATCATACATTCTCTGGCTTCCCTCGTGGTATCCAAATAAATTGGCCCCGTTTGATGGAGACTTTGTCCAGCGTCACGCAAGAGCAGCTGCTTTGTATAATGATATCCTTGTAATTTATGCGGTGGCAGATGAAGAACGGATGTCCACTAATGATTTTGATCAAAGCTTAAACAAAGATGGAAGACTCACCGAGCATATTATTTATTTTAAAAAGTCGGCGGGTTTTTTGGGAAGAGTGCAGGCTTTTTTGAAATGGAATAAACTTTTGAAAAAAAGTATAAAACGATTCATAGAGGAAAATGGAAAGCCGCGTCTCGTACATGTGCACGTATCAATGAAGGCCGGTTTGATTGCCCGGTGGATAAAAAGACGTTATGGCATCTCTTATGTAGTTTCTGAGCATTCAACGCATTATAAAATGGGTTCCCATGATGATTTTTTCGACAAGAGTTTTGTTTATCGAAGAGCGGTGGCGGGTATATTCAGACAGGCAAGAGCGGTTACAAATGTTTCTGTTGCAATGGGAAATGTAATAAAGGAGCTATTTAACTTGAGAAAGGTCTACACCATCAATAATACTGTAGATACCAGCCTATTTAACAATGAACGTTCAGATAATAAAAAGTTCACGTTTATTCATGTTTCTACCCTGACGGAATCCCAAAAGAATGTGGCCGGTATGCTGAGAGTTGTGGGGAACTTATCAAAAAGGCGACAGGATTTTGAGCTTAGGATCGTTGGGCCGGCAACTAAGGAAGTAGAAGAATTAATTAAGAGCTCCGGAATTGAAAATTTGGTGACATTAACGGGTGAGATACCTTATGCTAATGTGTCAAAGCAAATGAAGATGTCGTCTTCGCTTGTATTGTTCAGTAGGTATGAAAATCTTCCTTGCGTAATTATTGAGGCACTTTGCTGCGGTTTACCGGTGATCTCAACCGATGTAGGTGGCGTGAAGGAGCTGGTCAATGAAACCAACGGCAAATTGGTGCATTCCGAGAATGAGCGCGAACTAGAGGAAAGCATGAACGACATCATGAATGAGTATGAAAATTACAATAGGGAACAAATTTCAGCAAGCGCCCGGGAAAGATTCAGCTATCCAACAATAGGAAAGCAATTTGATGAGCTTTACATAGAAGTCAGCGGCTAACTTGAAACGGGCATCTTATCCTGTTCAAGCAAGCCGCTTTAGATTTGAGTGGCGTTTTGGATATACCGTATTTATGCTCCGCATACATTTATTTGTTTGATAAGTTTACCATTGATATAGAGCTGCGATGATCAACGTATTTTGATAAAAATTCTATTTCAATTCTTACTTTAGGAGTCATAATTTAATGCTATGAGACAATTCAGTTTGTTTTTACTTTCCCTTGTTTTGTTTGTCATTTCATTCGGCCAGGTATATAAGAACTCTTTTCCACTGGCTCATACTTTTTCCATCGTAGCCCGCGACTCAGTGAGCGGCGAACTGGCTGTGGCCGTGCAGAGTCATTGGTTTTCC
>DASYSW010000744.1:0-2214 GCA_036002905.1 Chitinophagaceae bacterium | reverse complement strand
AGTACAAAAGAGGGATAAAGACCTGACGCAAAAATGCCAGCCACGATCAATCCTATCAATGATACGGCAATACTATAATTGTTCCATTCCTTTTCAAACAAACCAGACAATGAAAGTTGGGTTTGGACTAATCTATTAAATCCGCCCTGGAACAGAATCACCAGGAAAAAAGCAAGTAGTAAGGCCAGGAAATTGATGATAAGAGATTCAGAAAGAAACAATCGGATCAACTGATTCCTGGTAGCTCCTGCGACTTTCCTGATCCCGACCTCTTTTGCCCGTTCCATTGATTTCGCAGTCGCCAGGTTGATATAATTTATCCATGCAATGGCAATGATCAGTACAGCTATTAGGAGTAATCCCCATACAGCGGCTGCACTTCCCGTTTTAGCAATGTCATCCTGGAAATCAGAATAAAGATGTGCCTTTAAAAGGGGCTGCAAATAAAATTTTTCAACACTACCGGACACCTTGCTTCCGTGAAAATATCTATCGCTGAAGGCCGAAAACTTTGCCTCAAGAGCTTTATACCTTGTGCCATGCTTTACTTGTAGGTAAATTTGGAATGCCGCGGCGGTGAACTCATAACCCTTTGTCCATCCTAATGTATTATTTGGAGCGAGCAAGTCGAATTGAAGATGCGAGTT
Organism: Chitinophagaceae bacterium; assembly: GCA_036002905.1. GTDB lineage: Bacteria > Bacteroidota > Bacteroidia > Chitinophagales > Chitinophagaceae > VBAU01. The sequence goes on along the minus strand of DASYSW010000744.1, from coordinate 1,567 downwards.
TTTGGGGGCGTCCACAGCGACACCTGTAATTTTCAAGGGAGCGCCAGTACCGGCTGAGATCACTTTTCCGATCAACACTTCAAAGTGATTGTCGATGCCAAATATTTTTTTAGCAAGTGATTGAGAAATGACCGTTGTGTTATCCTCCTTTAACGCAGTTGCTGGATCTCCCGTAAGAAGCTTGTAACTAAACATTACGAGAAAGGGGTTGTCGACCAAGAGTAAAGTCTGTCCCCCAATCTTTTTCGTGTTGTAAGAGAGAATCGCGCCTTCTTTAATGACCCGGGTAGAATTGATCACTTCAGGATAATCATTATGCATTGCCTCGCCAATTGCTGAATAGGTCTGGGTGGTGTGCTGTATCAATTTGCCGTTCTGGTAACGGTCATTGTAAACACGGTATATATCTGCAGCATTTTTATTGAATTGGTCATAGCTCAATTCAAAGCTTACGTACTGTAGTACCAAAAGGCATGCAGCCGTACCAACGGAAAGACCTGCAATATTGATGACGGAAAAAATTTTATTCTTCATCAAATTGCGCATGGCAGTTTTGAAATATAGTTTCATACCCGGAGTTTTGGCTAGAAGAAATATACAACAAAGCCGTGGTATAAATGACTTCCTATGAGCGGCTTGTTTTTCCAAGATACAAAAAAGGTAATGCTGGTGAACCGGGTAACCCGGAAAGCAAAAGGGCGACTTTCATCAATCAAGCTCCAGACATCCCGCTTGAAAGCAACCTTGTTCGAAACAGACCACACGACTTTTTTTTCATACACGGTTATACGTTCATTCGACACGGTTATCTATTGAATAAACACGAATACTAAATGCGAGTTTATGTGAGAAAATAATTTTTTATTTTTTGCGGTTGACACTTAGATAGTTTCTATTGCGAATTTGATCACTTTCATTACAACTTTAGATTGATCTTCTTTTGAAAACTTTATTTATATATTAATCAGCCCAAAAACTGCCACTATGCAAGCCAATCAGCGATTGTTTGTCTCCCTCGTCCTCTCATTTGTTTTCGTTTTAAGCTGTAAAAAGCATGATGATCCTAAACCATTGATTCCCCCGGTGGCGAATGCCGGCGATTCACAAACGATTCAGCTGCCAACTAACACCGGCACGCTAACGGGTTCGGGCTCCACAACAAATGGAAGTATTACGGGCTACCAGTGGACACTGATCTCAGGTCCCAACGTTCCAGGTATTTCGCAACCAAATGCGGCATCAACCGGAATTACGGGGCTCGCACGCGGTACGTATTATTTCCAGTTAAAAGTGACAGACAATGCAGGTTTGACAGGATTAGACACAACCGCGGTAACAGTCCTTTACGATGTGCAAACCGGATTAGTTGCGTATTATAATTTTAATGGGGGCAGCCTAAATGACGGAAGCGGCCAGGGAAATAATATAACGTTTAATAGCGCCACGCAAACGAGCGACCGCTTTGGAAATCCCAATAATGCATATCTGTTCAATGGAACCAGCAGCTACATGCAGGTTCCGAATAGTGCCTCGTTAAACCCGAATAATATTACTATGATGGCCATAT
>DASYSW010000743.1:0-17463 GCA_036002905.1 Chitinophagaceae bacterium | reverse complement strand
TTTGTTGGGAATTCAACTCCTTCTCGTTACTGCTGTTTGAAATTTCAAGTTGTTTTTCCTGTAGGTTGACATTAATGAACCCATTTGAAAAATTATGCCGCGTCGCATTACTGAAAAGGTTATTCAGCAGAATATCCACGAGCTCGGAATTTAAATTGACATTCGCATCTTGTAATGAAGACGTAACGGATATTCCCTGGTTTTGCCAGAGCTCATGAAACGCGGCGAGCTTTTCAGTTATTTTACCTTTAAGATTGATGCTCGACGTTTCAGCATATTGATTGTTTTCAATTTTAGTCAACAGCAATAACGATTGGTTAAGTCGCGATAATTTTTCAATAGCACTGTATGCACTTTGCATCGTCTTACTTTGATCCTCGGACAGGTTTTCGTCCTGTATCAGGAGGTCAAGTTTTGAACGAATGATTGCCAGCGGTGTTTGCATTTCATGAGATGCATTTTCAGTGAATTCTTTTAGCAGCGAATATTCCTGCTGCGCCTGGTTAGTCGTTCGCTGAATTGTTTGATTCATAAAAGAAAACTCATCGATTTGCGATGCAGGAAAATTCAATGACTGTTTCTTATCTACCCGGAAATTTTTCAGGATGTCAAGCGAATTATAAAAAGGTTGCCAGAGTTTTTTCAAAAGGACCCTGTTAATGACAACGGAGGTAGCCAGAATCACGAGGATGGTCGCTAACGATATAAGTAAAATAGACCGCGTGAGGTCATCGGTACCTTCCAATGACTTGGCCACGGTTGCTATGTACGTATTTTCCCTGGTAGTGACACCAAAATGAAGAACGCGGAAAGAGTTTTTTTCTCCTTCGAAATGTTCTGTTGTGAACTTTCTCCTTTTAAATTCATGATCTACCAATGCGTAGCTTATTTTTTGGTCTTTTACGGGAATGGGTTCGGGGAGAACGCCGTGCTCATGTACATACGTTTCAATTTCTCTTTCTTCAATTCTCAGATCATTGTCAACCTGGTTTAGCAAGATGTATCGTATGACGAAATAGAACGCTGTAGCAGATAAAAGAAAGATGATGATCGTCGTCAGCAGGTTTATCCTGTTGTATTTTGCAAACAGCTTCATACACTGAATTTATAACCCATTCCATAAACGGATTTAATATAATCAGAAGCACCTGCCTGTATCAATTTTTTCCGGAGATTTTTGATATGAGTATAAATGAAATCATAACTATCGGCCAGGTCCATGTTGTCGCCCCAGAGGTGCTGGGCAATTGCATTTTTTGAAATTACCCGGTTCTTGTTGGTGATAAAATAAAGGAGTAGCTCATATTCTTTTCTGGTGAGGTCAACGGGATTACTATTGACTCTCACATTTTTTTCTCCAAGGTCTAATTTCAGTTCATTGAACGTGATCTCGTTTTTCCCTTCAAATGATTTACGGCGAATAATGGCACTCACCCTCGCGGCCAGCTCAGGTAAATGAAAAGGCTTTGTCAGGTAATCGTCCGCTCCGGTCTTCAACGCGAAAACTTTGTCGTCAAGCGAATTTCTTGCTGAAATGATTAAAACACCGTCCGTTTTATTTTGGGTTTTCAGTTCTTTTAAAATGTCAAGGCCACTGCCCCCCGGAAGATTCACATCTAAAACAATACAGGCATAATCATACAGTAAGATCTTCTCCATCGACGAACCGTAATCAAAAGCTCGTTCGCAAACAAATTGCTCATTTGCCAGGTAGGTGCAAATACTGTCTGACAATTCCTTTTCGTCTTCTATTACTAATACTTTCATTATGAACCGCGGCGCTAAAATTAAGGTAAGTTGAAACGGAATTCTGAAGAAATTATGTTTGACAAATTCCGTCCCCCAGTCAACATAGGATTTTAAATTTTGCCGGCAAACCAGAAAGAATATCTTTGTAGTGTACTACTTAACTAATACACTAATGATCGAAGTAAATAACCTGTCGTTTGGCTATAAGAAAAGAAAGCCATTATACAAGAATTTAAACCTCCGTCTGCCAGTGGGAAGTATTTATGGTTTGCTTGGAAAAAATGGTGCCGGCAAGTCAACTTTACTTAAAAATCTAACTGGCTTGTTGTTTCCCACCGGGGGCAATTTGTTTGTGAATGGCTTTGTACCGAAAAACAGAACACCTTCTTTTCTACAAACTATTTACTTTATTCCGGAGGAAGTATATGTTCCTTCACTAACCATAGAACGATATAAGAAACTATTTTCTCCGTTTTACCCTTCGTTCAATGAAGAGCAGTTTTCGAGCTATCTCGAACTGCTGGATGTAAAGGACAAAGGCAAGCTGAATACGTTTTCGTTCGGTCAGCAGAAAAAATTCATCGTGGCCTTTGCATTAGCGTGCAATACAAAGATCTTATTACTGGATGAGCCCACCAATGGTCTGGATATACCTTCCAAGATCAAATTCAGGAAACTAATTTCATCTGTTTTTTCGGAAGATAAAATGATCTTCATTTCAACGCACCAGATACGTGACCTCGACAACCTGATCGATAACGTAATTATAATCGATAATGGCGATTTGTTGTTGCAGGCATCGCTTCCGGAGATTGAACGGAAATTATCTTTTAAACTGGTTGATACCATGCCGAATGAAAATGAAATATTATACGCCGAATCGTCGATTAAAGGATACCAGGTCGTAGCACAAAACACCCTGCAAGAACAAACAAAAGTGAATCTGGAGTTCTTATTCACCGCCGTTACGGAGAATCCTGAAAAAACTAAATCGCTATTTAACAAAAATTAATTGTATGAACGACGTATTCAGTTTTAAAAGATTTGCGCTGCTATTTAAAAAGACAATTGCTGAACGGTCACTGCAAACGGTAGGCGTTACTCTGCTTCTCCTGGTGCTGTCATTCATGCTGTATTTGGTAGTGAAAAACATTTTCGGCTTTGGTCCTGCACAAAATCTTACGTTCATCTGGGGACTAGCTGGTGGAGGATTCTTTATTTCATCGTTTGTATTCGCCTACTTTGGATCTAGCGCGAGCGGATCTTCATATCTCACCTTACCCGCCTCTTTTTTTGAAAAATGGCTTTGCGGTATTCTTATTGCGGGTGTATTGTATCCGCTTATCTTTTTACTCTTCTACCATTTAATCGATCTTGCTTTTGTTGCAGCATACCACAAAAGCCTTGACCCGCATTCACTATTTTACAAACGACAATATGAAAGCGTTTATCCGTTCGATTTGAATAATATCGTCGCCTGGAAAGTTTATTCGTTGTTTTTGCAGTTGACTGGCTGCATGCTAACCGGGAGTTTATACTTTAACAAAACTGCGTTCATCAAAACTGGTATTGCCTTTTGCATCATGATATTCCTCGTTGTGGGACTGAACTGGTTAACAGCAACTGCTATGTTCAACAACATAAAAGACACAGGTCCTTATGATCACGTGACACTTTACGTTGGAACGGAGACGGGCACATTGCTGCTACCGCCAACTCTCGACAACTTCTTCCATGTAGCCCTGGCACTCGTTATACCCCTTATCTTATGGTTTATGCCGTTATTACGACTTCGAGAAAAGGAGTTTTAATCTACCTGCATGGAATTCAAAGAAAACCCGGCGATATACATACAAATAGCAGAACACGTCTGCGAGCAGATCTTATTAGAGAAATGGAAACTTGGCGAAAAGATCATCAGCATAAGGGAGTTGGCTGTACAGATAGAAGTAAACCCCAATACTGTGCAACGAGCCTATGATCTTTTACAGCAGCAAAATATCATTACCAACAAAAGAGGCATTGGGTATTTTATTGAAGACGACGCCATGGATCGAATACTAACTTTCAGGCGTGAACAATTTGAAGAAAATGAACTACCTGCTTTTTTGCGAAACATTTATTTATTGGATATAGATTTTAAAGAGCTGAAGACAAAGTATGATCAATTTGTAAAAAACAATTTTAAAAAATAAATCATGAAGTTAACAACAAGGATATTGCTGGGCCTGTTTATACTAATGATCGCTGGATTGCTGGTATCAAATATGGTATTGAAAAAACAGTACAATGCGATTGATAAAAGCGATTTATACTGGACATATAATAAAGTGCTGGAAAAGCCTTTTAAACATTTGAACATAACCGGGGGAAATGGAACAAATATTTTTTTTGAACAAAGTAACAAACCTTCTGTTCGTTTGTCGCAGGAGTGGGTTGCTTATCACCATGGTTCAATAAAGGCGGAGATAAGAAACGACACTTTGTTTTTGGTTTTTAATTATATGCCTGCTAATCTTTTTGAAAAATTCTATTTGCAAAACGCAGCACCTGTACGAATCTTTTCTCCAGAGCTTTTGTCCGTTACAGGTGTGAATACGAATTTTGAAATACAAAGGCTAAAACAGAGAAATATTACCGTCAATATTAGTGGAAGATCCAAATTTGAGGTGGAGAGCATGTTTCCTGAAATGGATTCGATCGATGTTACACAAAGTGATTCTTCTGCCGTAGTATTTGAAATGTCGCCGGATTATAGAAAACACTCAGCTCCGAATCAGCAAGAGGAGAAAATAGCATTTCACAATGCGGAAGATATGGAGGTTGCCCATAAAGATCCAAAGGATGCTTTTGATGAAGCAATGTCGTTCAATGCAGTCACGGCGAAAATCAGTGGACATTCTATACTTGACATTGGTCATGCACAGGTGAAAAATTTCAGTCTCAATGTATCAGATAGTTCAGCGATAGTTTTATCGGGGACAGCGTTGAGGCTAACAAAACAACATTGAAATCAAATCGTATCGGAATGCAACAATAACTGTATCAATAACGAACATTGTCGTACATTTCTCTTTTGTAATTTGTACACAACCAAATGATTAAGCACTGGCATATTTTTAAGTGCACAAATACGGGAATGCAAAATCGAGCTGCTCCTGAAGAATAATGCTTAGTGAAAGACTGTGGACGTTGATCGCCCGAAAACTTGCCGGTGATGCTTCGCAAGATGAAGCTAACGAGCTGGAAAAATTGCGAAGTGAAAATCATCACATCAATTATTACATTGAAATCCTATCAGCGTGGTGGAATCTTGCTGAACGAGAAGGTAAGGACGAAGCAGAAGAAGCATTTGAAAGACTTTTGGAGAAACTTGAATTGAATGAACGAAATCGGAATAGCAACAAATATTTTAATTATAAGAAAGAGACTGCCTTCAGGGAAATTAAGATGAACACCCTTCAATCTTTAATAAACTTTTCCATGTTTAGAAATTATTTTAAGGCTGCCTGGCGAAACCTGCAAACCCAGAAAGGTTTTACTTTCATCAACGTTCTTGGACTTTCAGTGGGGATCGCATGCTGCGTCCTGCTTCTTTTATATGCCGGCTATGAATTAAATTTTGATAAATTCCATAAAAATGCAGCCAACATTTATCGCCCATACGGATGGGACAGGTTAAATGGTGGCAACTCTCCCTTCGGGTATACAGACGTTGATGGAAAAAGCGAAGCAACATTGGGTGAGGCAATGAAACAAGAGCTACCAGACCTTGTTAATTATACCAGCCTTCAACTCCCGTCAGAAGAGAACCTGGTACGTTATGAAAGCAGTGTATTTCGTGTAAAAATAACCTACACCGATCCCTCATTTTTTTCGGTCTTTACATTTCCGCTAAAATCCGGCAATACAGCAATTGCATTACACAATCTGAATGATATTGTATTAACTGAATCCCGCGCCCTGCAGATCTTTGGAAACTTAGATGCCCTAGGGAAGATCGTAGAGATAAAGATCGGTTCCGATTTTCAACCTTTTCGGGTTAGTGCAGTCACAAAAGAACCACCTTCAAATTCCACGATTCAGTTTGATGTTTTAGGAAATTTCCAATTTGCGCAGGTTCATCAGAATGAAATTATGGGTCCTAATTGGCATCCAATCGTGCGGCAGACTTACGTGCAGTTAAGACCTCAAAGCAAATTAGCCTACGATCCTAAAAGATTAAGCGCGTTTATCCAAAAATATGATCCCGATTTCGTTACGCGAACAAAGGATTATGTAGCAAGTATGAAGAAGGCTGGAATTAATTGGAACGACACTGAGCTCCCTGTGAGTTTCAGACTTCAACCTCTGCTCTCCATGCACACAGATATTTCATTTAGTGCGTGGGGATTTACCGATTTCGGGAAAGTTGATCCTAAGGTGATCTGGATCTTGCTATCTATTGCTTTCGGTATCTTGCTGATCGCCTGCATAAATTTTACAACCTTGGCAATCGGCCGTTCTGCGGGAAGGGCAAAGGAAGTGGGCGTACGAAAAGTAATTGGTGCGGGAAAAGGACAGGTTATTTTTCAGTTCTTGACAGAAAGTTTCCTGCTTTCCGTAGTGTCGGCTGGAGTGGGTCTATCAGTAGTCATGTTAGTATTACCTGCCTTCAACCGTTTAGCAGGGATACGCATTGATCCTTCCTTTTTGCTTGATCCAAAAATATTTCTGTTGCTGATTGCCGTCATTATTGGTGCAGGGTTCCTGGCAGGGAGTTACCCCGCATTTGTTTTGTCGACCTTTCGGCCGATCGAGGTTCTAAAAAACAAGATTCGCGTTGGCGGCAGCAATCTATTTACAAAGTCACTGGTGACCCTTCAATTTGCACTTTCTATTGCACTAATTATCGCTACCGTTATCATACTTCAACAAACCAGATACCTGGTCAATAAAACTCCGGGGTTTGACAAACAAAACGTGGTTGTCATAGACGCCTCTCAAACGGACCCTAATAAAACATTTCCAGTATTCAAACAAACTGCGCTTCTTACGCCCGGAATTGTGGGCGTTACCAGTGCAATAGCAGGACTTGGGGAGGGACGGGACTTTTTAGGATTTTCGGACAACAGGCTTTCGGCCGACATAAACGTAATCGATACGGACTATCTAAAAGTACTTGGAATGCGTTTGATCGCAGGAGAAAATCTCCGGGCTTCTTCGGGGAATTCGTTAAAGCCAGTAATTATCAACGAAACAATGATGCGCTATCTTGGTTGGATCCCTCAAAATGCAATCGGTAAGGAAATAGAAAACTTTCAGGGCCGAACAGTGATTGTTGCAGGTGTTGTCAGGAATTTTAATTATCGCCCTTTAAATGAAAAAATAAGAAACCAGGTGTTCGAAACGTCGCTCGACAAAGGATACAAATATTTTTATGTCCGTATAGATCCCGGTGATCCCAAAAAAGTGCTTGTCGCACTGCAAAAAGTATGGAGTGGTGTAGCTCCGGGCGTTCCAATGAAATATAGTTTCCTGGACGACGATGTTAACAACTATTACAGGTCAGAACAAACCTGGAGCAGCATTGTGGCTTGGGCAGGAGGCATTTCAATATTTCTTGCTTCTCTTGGATTGTTCGGATTAGCAGCACTGGTTGTTGTTAATCGAACAAAAGAAACAGGAATAAGAAAGGTATTGGGTGCATCTGTTGCAGATATCGTTGCTCTTCTTTCAAAGGGATTTATACGACTTATTGTAATAGCGTTCCTGATCGCATCGCCGGTGGCATATTATTTTATGGATCGATGGTTGGAAACCTATGCAAACCGGATCAGCATCAACTACTGGATATTTGGTGGGGCAGGCGCCGGAGTTATTCTGGTTTCATTACTAGTGATCAGCTTTCATGCAATAAAAGCGGCGGTTGCTAATCCCGTGAATAGCCTTCGCTCTGAATGAGATGATTACTTTGAAGACAGGCATAGCCTTAAGAGTTGTTGCAGTTACCTTTTGCACAACAGGATAGTTGGAGTCATTTATAAAAGAAATTTTATGCTTCAAAATTATTTTATGGTAGCCGGACCTCATAAGGTTAAACACAGGTCATATACACTCATCAATCTTGTCGGCCTTGCATTCGGTATTTGCACATGCATTGTTATTTTCCTGGTCACAGATTATAAATTAAGTTCTGACAGATTTGATGACCATAGTCGCGTTTATGACATTGTTGGTACCAGGCAAACCGATGCCGGTCAAGCAAAGTTTTTAAATACACCAGCCGGCGACGTAGCGTCTTTAAGGATACGATATAAATGAAACCAATGAATCAACTGCATCAGTTAACCAATCGTTTTATCTTGATCATTCAATAGCTGGTTTAATCATTCTCAATTTTTCAAAGTGTAAACCAGATCAAAAAGGCTGTTTCTACAGCCTCTTTGTTTTAATGAATCTTATAAATGTTTATCGTTGTCGCGGTGGCTACTGTCACTGTAGTAAGCCCGCATTGGTAGGCTTAACCAATATGTTTACTGTTGTAAAATCTAACCCACGTCTACCTGTCAATTGACTGCCCTTAGTTTACGCAATCATTCTGAAGGCGGGTTTAGATTGTCATTGTTTGGCTCTTTCTCCTTTTTGAATTCCAGTTTCCCAAACTTCCATGTAAAGTTGATACCGATGGATCTGAATGGAACTTTGCGAATACTGGTGGTTACAAAGCCAGGACCGAAAAGATTAACCTCCTGGTTGATGTATTTGCTGAAGATGTTATTGGCGGTAAGAGCAATGCTTGCTTTTTTATTCCATAACTGTTTTCTTACTGCCATACTATAGGAGATGAAAGAAGGATAAGTGCCTTGTGCCTCATGCCGGGCAGAATTAAAATTCCCGAATACCTCTGCCGCAAGATCGCCGTTAAACTGGTAACTGGCATTGATATTAGACCGGTAATTCGTGCTATTGGAGTTATATCCCTTGTCGACCTGGTTGATGGTGTGCCTGTAAAAAAAGAACAGGTTACCGCGGACGTTTAGTTTGGAATTAAAATGCAGATCGCAAAAAATATTGGTCCCGATGTTTTTTTCAATGCCAATGTTTTCACGTGTAGTGACTGCTACGTTCGTATAAACAGTATCACCCACTTTTATTGTTGGATAATAAATGATGAAAGGTTGTATATCGTTTTTATTTTCCCTGTAAAACAATGTTACCATAAAGCTGCCGGGTTGGCCCAGGTCATGACTATAAGTGAGTTCATAGCGGTTGCCAATTTCAGGTTTCAGATCAGGATTACCGGAAAAAACGTTTTTGGGATCACTTGTATTGATAAAAGGATTTAGATCCCCATAGTCCGGCCTTTCAATTCGTTTTGAATAATTAAATTTCAACGTTTGCTTTTCACCCAGCTTTCTCATGAGAAAGAAAGAGGGAACAAACGTGTTGTATCCATTACTGACCTTATCCGGCACATTTGAGAAGTGTGAACTGATTTCCGTACGTTCATAACGTCCGCCAATTTTTGCCTGGAAAAGTTCGCCTGCCGGAAAGCTTATCTCTGAATATGCAGCATATACCCGTTGATGATAATCGAGCGAATTTGATAAAGCAGAGTCATATGAATAATCCATTGTTGAAGGTTGCCACACAAAAACGTCAGATGTGCTGGTGATATCATACGCATTCAATTTGCCACCTATTCCCAGGTTAACGTCTTTGCTCAGTGGCTGTACGTAGTTTATTCCAATTTCATTTTCCTTTTCTTTGCCCGGATTATTGCTGTTTGTACCATAAATCAAAGAATCCTGCGGCTGTAAGAACTGGTTGTTAGCAGCAGCCCTGTTATTTCGGGAATGGCTTGAATTTAGATAGATCTCCAGTTCCTGGTCTTCCGTTGAAAAGTTTCGTTTGTAATTTAATCCCGCATCAACGCTATGCTCATTGAATTCATTGTTGGTATGGTTAGTAGAGTTTATGTCTGATAGAATGATGCCGGCATCAGACTGAATAATTTCTGACTGGTTCACAAAGCCGTTTCCTTTAAAACCAAAATTGTTATAGTTCAAAGAGCCGGAAAAGTTATTTCTCTCTTTGTACGTCCAATCAAAACCAACTCCTGTCTGATATCCATGCCTGTTGAAATCACCACTTCCATCTTGTTGTAGCAGCGCATTATTTTTTGTTGAGGTGTCCGTGGAAAGACGCTGAGAACTGGTGGGCGTGGTGGTAGTTAATCTTGCATTCCCACTTAGAAAGGCATTTACACCGAATTTCCCTTTACGGGCGTTGAAATTGAATGATCCATTTTGCATGATTGTTCCCGCCGTTAAGGAGACATTTCCATTTATTCCCTGCGCCGTGCTCTTTTTTAAGATGATATTTATGATTCCGCCCAGACCTTGTGCATCGTATTTAGCGCCCGGGTTTGTTATTACTTCAATGCTTTTTATCTGGCTGGCGGGAATAGATTGCAATACATCGGTAATACTACTGCCGAAAGCAGTGGAGGGCTTTCCATTAATGAGGAATCGAATACTCGAGCTGCCGGCCAGTTCTACATTGCCATCCACGTCGACGGATACCTGGGGAACTTTCTTCAACACATCGGTTGCTACGCCGGTTTGTGAGGTAATATCCTTCTCGGCGTTATAAATGAGTTTGTCGACCTTATTTTCGACCAGTTTCTTTTGTACAGTTACTGTGACATTCTGTAGTGTTTGTTGTTTTTTTCTGAGCTTAATATTTTTCAGATTGATCACTTCGTGCTTTTGATTGACGATCACATTGCTTATCGTGAAGGAGGAATAGCCAATGGATTCAACAACGACCGTAAAGGCTCCAGGAAGCACATTCGTTACGGTGAAATTTCCGAGGCTATCTGATGTAGCTCCATTGGATGCTTTGTTTTCACCGTGCTTATATAAAGTAACGGTGGCATATTCAAGCGGCAACCGGGAGGAAGAATCTATTACAGTTCCCGTTATCCTGGCTTTTGCTTCCGTTTTTTCCTTTGTTTGAGATAGGGTAGCGGAAACTATGCATACCATCGATCCAATCAGAACAGCTTTTTTCACATTGCTTAGTTAATACTGCCGCAAAGGTATCTGTGGATTCTGAAGCAATTGTGGTTTTTTGCAAATAGTTTGATGCAATTCAGAAATTAAGAGAGAGATCTTGCCACAGAGACACAGATCATCTGTGTGCCTCAGTGCTTCAGTGGCTTCACGAGTTCAATGTGTGCCTGTCCGCAAGCCGTAAAAGGCTTCAGAATTACGCCAGATTTATTACCCAACTTTACCCTTCATCTGACAACTGTATTTTCTGATTTGGCTTTTACGTATAATGAGTGTGATGAAATTTTTATTAACTCTTTCAATTGTTCTGGTTGCTGTTCTTTGCCCCGGGCAGACACGGAGTTTGAATGATTTCATTCAATATGCGAAAGACAACAACGCCACACTGAAAGACCTGCAAAGCCAGATTCTTTCCAACCTCGTGGATAGCCAGATCTTAAGAGCGACCACGAAAACCCAGCTCAACTTTGTCAGCAATGAAATGTATGCGCCGGTGATTAAAGGCTGGGGCTACGATGAGATCATCACAAATATTGCACAGGTTTCGGGGATGGTACAGGCCACAAAGACTTTTTTATCAAAGGGAAACCTGGCCACTCAATACAGGAAGATCGCTTTGCAAAATGAGTCCCTGAGAGACACCCTTCTTCTTTCCCAGAAGGATTTGATCAGGGGAATTACTGAGCAATACATTTCCACCTACGGCGACCAACTTACCGTGGAGTATACGAAAGAGCTGTATGATCTTTTGAATAAGGAATACGAACTCTTAAAAAAGTTAGCGCAGGCGAACGTTATAAAACAAACAGAATTCCTTGCCTTTAATATCACGCTGCAACAGCAGGAGCTGACTTACCTGCAGGCACAAATTCAATACAACGCTGACTATCTTACTTTAAATTACCTGGCAGGCATTGTGGATACAACCATCATGAAGATCGAGGAACCAAAACTGCAAGATACGGTCGTACATGATTTTTACAATTCAGTCTTTTATAAACGCTACATTACCGACAGCCTTCGTATCAGAAATGAGCGAAAGCTGATCGACTATGGATATCGGCCGACATTTAATGCATTCACCGATGCAGGCTTCAATTCATCTTTGCAAAATACTCCCTATAAAAACATTGGTTACAGTTTCGGCGTGAATATCAAGGTGCCGATCTATGATGGTCGCCAGAGAACTTTCAAGAATCAGAAACTGGATATTGAGGAACGAACCAGGTTGACCAACAGGAGTTTTTTTATCAATCAGTACAATCAGCAGGTATCACAATTGAATATTCAACTACACGCCACTGACCAGTTATTTGACAGGATCAAACAGCAAGTGGAATATACCAAAACCCTTATACAGGCATATGGAAAATTGTTGGAGACCAGCGATATTAAAATAACTGACGTTGTGATAGCGATCACAAATTATTTAAATGCGCAGAATTCTTACCGGCAGAATTTGATCAGCCGTTTAAAGATTCTGAACCAGATCAATTACTGGAATCAATAAAAAATATTAAGCTATGACAAGGACCTGGTTATCGTTTGTTTATTTTCTTGGCATCTTGTCAATATTCTCTTGTCATCATGCTACAACAGAAAAAGAAGAAGAGGAAGCCCCCGAACAAGTACAAACTCCGGTGACTGTCACCCCGGTGAGCAATGAGCCGCTGACTGAATATGCCGAGTTAAATGCGACATCTGTTTTTCAGCAGGATAATATTGTCAAGTCCAATATTGTTGGCTACGTAAGATCTGTGAGTGTGAAACTGGGACAATACGTGACGACGGGACAAACATTGTTCATACTAAAAACGAAAGAAGCGGAAAGTCTTGGCAATACGATCAATAAGTTGGATAGCTCGTATCATTTTTCGGGTGTTAGTAAGATCATTACTCCTGAAAGTGGTTATATCACCGATCTGCCACACCAGGTTGGGGATTATGTACAGGACGGCGAGCAACTGGCTGTGATCAGTAATGCAAATAGCTTCGGTTTTATTTTGAATCTTCCGTATGAATTGCATAAGTATGTTGATGCGAATAAAAAAGTCGACGTGATGCTCCCGGACGGTACACGCCTGGATGGGGTAGTAGCGTCCTTCATGCCAGTCATTGACTCTGTCTCTCAAACACAACAAGTGCTGATAAAGGTTTCATCACCTTCAAGGATCCCCGAAAACCTCATTGCGAAAGTGCGTATTCTTAAAATTCAAAAAACGAATACAATATCCCTGCCTAAGCAGGCAGTATTAAGTAATGATGCTCAAACAAGTTTCTGGGTGATGAAAATGACAGATTCCGTGACCGCGGTCAAGACGCCCGTTGTCAAAGGCATAGAGACAAATGAAAGAATAGAAATTGTAAAACCCCAATTTTCACTAAGCGATAAAATTTTGTTGACGGGAAATTATGGGTTACCAGATACGGCGAAGGTGAGGGTGGTGAGTGGGGAGTAGTGAGTGGTGAGTGCGGGTAGATATTTACTAAACTAAAAGGAGTTCATGCGAAAGTTTTTCATAACACATAAAAACCCTCTCACTGTTTTTATTGCACTCATTATCATGGGCGGTATCTACATATATAGCCGCTTTCAGACTTCTTTATTTCCAGAGATCACATTTCCCAAGATAAAGATCATTGCCGATGCGGGCTTGCAACCAGTGAACAAAATGATGGTGACCGTGACCAAACCATTAGAGAATGCCATTAAGCGGGTTCCTGACCTTGCAGATATCAGGAGCACCACAAGTCGCGGTAGCTGCGAAATTTCCGCATTCATGAATTGGAACGCCAATATCGATATCAGCCAGCAACGCATTGAATCAAGAATAGCCGAAGTGAAGAATGACCTGCCGGCCGGTGTCCAGGTCACAGTCGAAAAAATGAATCCCTCTATATTGCCTGTCATTGGATATACCCTTGAAACAAATAGCGCCAGTCGCACGGCTATTGACATGCGGCAGATAGCAATAAATACCGTAAAACCTTTTTTATCGCAGGTCGCGGGAGTGGCGGAGGTCCGGATCATAGGGGGCAAGCAAAAAGAATATTGGTTGACCCTCGACCCGCAAAGAATGAGTACTCTTGGCATTACTCCCGAATCTCTTTCAAATGCACTGATCCAAACAAATTTCATTCAGTCCAACGGGTTCTTATCTGATTATCGCCTCTTGTACCTTACTGTTACCGATGCCACTGTTCACACACTTGATGAATTGGAAGATCTTGTGATTGCAAACAATGGACGACGCATTGTTCAGTTGAAGGACATTGCCGAGGTTAAGATCAGGGAAGGCATTGAATACACAAGAATCAACGCAAATGGAAAGGACGGTTTGCTGGTAGCTATTATCAAACAGCCAAACGCAAATCTTATTAGTCTTTCTAATGCAATGCAAAAAAAAGTGGAAATACTAAAAAAGGTACTTCCCACCGGGGTTACGATCAGTCCTTACTATGTACAGGCAGATTTTGTAAATGCTTCTGTAAAAAGTGTGACGGACAGTTTGTGGATAGGATTAGCTTTAGCGATCCTTGTTGCCATCATTTTCCTTCGTTCCTTAAAAGCAAGCGCGACTATCCTGGTCACCATTCCGATTACGATCTGCCTTACCTTGATCGTAATGTATGCAGCTGGCTATACGTTAAACATCATGACGCTCGGCGCTATAGCGGCAGCCATCGGGTTGATTATTGATGATGCTATAGTTGTGGTTGAACAAATACACCGAACGCATGAAGAGCATCCGGGCGAACCTTCAACGACGATCGTACATAAGGCTATTCACTACTTATTGCCGGCGATGGTCGGATCGTCGCTAAGTACAATCGTGATTTTTATTCCTTTCGAACTGATGAGTGGGGTGGCAGGCGCTTATTTTAAGGTAATGACGAATACGATGATCATTATCCTGGTCTGTTCATTTTTTGTGACGTGGATATTTTTGCCTGTTATCTACCTGCTATTGACAAAATCCCCAAATGAGAGCTCAAGTAGAAGAATTGAAAACCCTGTTGAAGTAAAAAAGCAAAAATGGGTTTCATTCTTTATTCATCGCCCGTATATCAGTTTTATCGTTGTCTTATTCCTGGCATTTTCCATCTGGTTTATTCTACCGAGACTGGAAACTGGTTTTTTGCCAGAAATGGATGAAGGGAGTATTGTGCTGGATTATAAATCGCCGCCGGGTACTTCGTTAGATGAGACGGACAGGATGTTGAGAGAGATTGAAAAGCTCATTGTCAGGGTCCCTGAAGTACAGGCGTACTCAAGACGAACAGGCACAGAGATGGGTTTTTTTATTACAGAACCCAACAGCGGTGATTACCTGATCCAGTTAAAGAAAAAACGGAAACGAACAACTGATGAAGTGATCGCTGATATAAGGAAACAAATCGAAAGCACGCAGCCTGCTTTGCAGATAGATTTTGGGCAGGTAATAGGAGATATGCTCGGTGACCTGATGGCGTCTGTGCAGCCGATCGAGATAAAAGTGTACGGTAACGACAATAAAAAGCTTCATGACCTGTCAGAAAAAATCGGGGATATGACGGAAAAGGTCGAAGGAGCAGCAGATGTGTTTAATGGTATTGTGATATCGGGACCTTCGATCAGTATTTTGCCAAACAACGCGGCACTGGCTCAATATGGCTTAACACCGCAGGGTTTGCAAACCCAAATACAATTGTCGCTGCAAGGGATCGGTGTAGGAAATATTTTAGAAAACGAGCAGTTCTCAAATATTCGCATTGTCTATCCGAATAACATTCATCAAAGTGTTGAAGGAATAAAACACTTACAGATATTTTCGCCGTCGGGACGATTAATACCTATCGCTAGTCTTGCCACGGTTCAGGTTAATAAAGGAGATGCGGAAATTCAGCGTGAAAATTTACAATCCATGGGTGTGGTCACAGGACGACTTGAGAATCGCGACCTCGGAAGTACGATGAAGGAGATTCAACAAAAAGTAGCATCACAAATACATCTGCCGCAGGGTTATCACATTGAATATGGCGGAGCCTATGCAGAACAACAGCAATCATTTCGTGAACTATTGATCATTTTGTTAACAGCAAGTTTGCTTGTGTTTTCGGTAATTCTTTTTCTATTTAGAAATTTTCTCGTGGCCCTTCTGATCCTGATCCTTGCGATGCTGGGAATTTCCGGGAGCTATTTAGCTCTTTATCTTACCAACACACCTTTGAACGTTGGCAGCTACACCGGTTTGATCATGATCGTCGGCATCATCGGTGAAAATGCGATTTTTACTTACCTGCAATTCAGAGAATCGTTCCGGGAAAATAGAAATGTTGATGAATCGATCATCTATTCCATTTCAACAAGGCTTCGGCCAAAGCTTATGACCGCACTCGGTGCTATTATTGCCCTGATGCCACTGGCGCTTGGAATTGGCACCGGTGCGCAATTGCATCAACCCCTCGCTATTGCAGTGATCGGTGGCTTCATCATCGCGCTGCCTTTATTATTGATCGTCCTGCCAACCATGCTACGATTGATTGGCAGGAAAAGAACTGTCCACCACGAGCTATGATCTTTTTCTTTGCTTGAACCCAAACAAAGCAATCAGGCCAATAGCTCCCAATGTAGCAAATAACGTCCGGGGATCTTTTTTATCAAAGTTTGTTGTTGATGCAATGCTTCTGTAAGAAACGTCGGCAGGAATATTCTTTTCTTCTTTAGAATTAGTCACGACATCCCAGTCATCATAGCTTTTGCCTGTGAGATAAGTCAGCATCTTCAATTCATCCTGGCGTCTTTGTCTAAGATCGGCAAGGTATTTTTTTCCAGCTGCACAATTAAAGTCACCGCTTGCAGGATGTGTGATGACATAGCGCGCCTGGAAATTTTCTGTGTTTGGTGTAAGTTGGAACATCAGGTCCTGTGGAAAAGCCCTGCGATTATATCTTACATGCAGCCGGGTAAAATAGACACTTGATGAGTAGTCATCGTCATACTGGTCATCATTGTAGTCATTCCAATCCCGATTTATCCACCAAACTCCAGCCTGTACGAGATCCTGTGTTGAAGGAGCCGTAGCGACACACGGATCACATTTCACATAATTCTTTGGGCTGACATCCCATGCATATTCAAGCATAGCAACTGACTTTCCTTCGATGTCCCATTGGTGCTGGAAGAGATTTGAATAAAAGTTTCCAAAATTATTTTGAACAAACAGGGGAATATTTTTACCGGTCGGCAATGATACGGTGCGATAGTTGGTGCATTCGATCCTTCCTTTTTTTGTGAACGCATATACGATCAGGTCCTGGTCGCCTTCCGCATTAGCCATACCAAGACGAATTGGCAACATGAATTTGGGAGAGTTAAAACTTATCTGGATAGGCCGGAGAAAATTCCCCGGTAGCTTCTTCTTTTCCTCTTCGTTCACTTTTACAACGAAGAATTTAAGATTGCTTTTGATGTAGGGCTGCAATACTTCTTCAGCGCCTGCGGGAATCTTATAACCATTTTCATCCAGCCATGTTTTTAAGCCCGCCGACTCGGTAGCGCTCAGAATGAGAATATCGTACTCACCGACAATATATTTAGCTTCGATCTTTACTGTTTCATTTTTTCTTTTCATGCTATAGCCCGAGACAGCGACCTCGCTTAAAGCCCGGGGCG
>DASYSW010000742.1:0-3346 GCA_036002905.1 Chitinophagaceae bacterium | reverse complement strand
TATTTTTGATATGTATGGTTTGCCAATCATTTAAATCGTTGGCGAAATAGATATTCATATTATCTTGTAGCCCTGATCAAATAAACTGATTTGCGAATTGAGACACCTGCTTTGCCTGTTGATCTGTGCTCTGAGCATTTTGGCCGCCGCTCAGAAAAAAAATAGCCAGTTTCAATTTCATATTCAAAAAACCACAAAACCTGTTGTGATTGACGGTTCAGATGAAGAACCTGCCTGGCGAGAAGCCGAAACATCCACAAATTTCTTTATGGTCCTTCCTATGGACACTAGCAAGGCGTCAGTAAGGACAGACATAAAGATGACCTATGATGACCGGAATATCTACATCATTGCCATTTGCTGGCTACCAAAAAAAGGGCAGCCTTATATGGTGGAGTCATTACGACGCGATTTCACTTTTGGCAGGAACGACAATTTCATTTTCTTTTTGGATACCTATAACGATCTTACGAACGGTTATACGTTTGGAGCCAATGCCGCCGGCGCACAATGGGACGGTACTCTGTATGAGGGTGGCAAGGCCGATCTTAACTGGGACAATAAATGGATATCAGTTGTAAAAAATTATGATGATAAATGGATCTTTGAAGCGGCGATTCCTTTTAAAACGATCAGATACAAAAAGGGAATTAAGGAATGGGGAGTTAATTTCAGCAGGCTGGATATTACGGCGGCTGAAAAATCGGCGTGGGCTCCCGTTCCAAGACAATTTCCTACGGCATCGTTGGCTTATACAGGCGAAATGATCTGGGACCAGCCCCCGCCGCCCACCGGTTTAAACTTTTCACTTATTCCATATGCGCTTACCGGAGTCTCTAAAAATTATGACGCGAAAACGGAACCCGTTTACAAAAAGGAGATCGGCGCCGATGCAAAAATTGCATTGACCTCAGCATTAAACCTTGATCTCACTGTAAACCCCGATTATTCCCAGGTAGAGGTCGATAAACAGGTTACTAATCTTGATCGCTACGAATTATTCTTCCCTGAAAAAAGACAATTCTTTTTAGAGAATAATGATCTGTTTGGAAATTTCGGATTCACTAATATCCGTCCGTTCTTTTCGAGACGCATTGGATTAAATGTCCCGATCAGTTTTGGTGCAAGACTAAGTGGCAATATTGACAAGAACTGGCGGATTGGCATCATGGATATGCAAACAAAAAGACAGGATTCCATTGGCCTGCCTGCGCAAAACTTTTCGGTCGTCGCTGTACAAAGGAAGATTTTTACACGATCAAATATCCGACTGCTTTTTGTGAATAAACAATCTCTCAATTATGAACCGGGTAAAGACAGCACTCAGCAACAATACTCCTTATATAATCGCAACATAGGCGCGGAATACAATCTTGCTTCTGCAAATAACGTATGGACCGGCAAACTCATGTTCTTAAAATCATTTTCACCCGATGTCTCTGGCAACACGTTAACTCACGCCGCTAACCTTCAATACAACAATCGTCACTGGTTGCTTCTATGGCAACATCAATATGTGGGAAAAAATTATTCAGCCGAAGTCGGCTATGTACCACGTACAAATTATATTAGCCTGAATCCAACAGCAGCGTACCTTTTCTTTCCAAAGCGTGGAATTGTCTTGAGTCATGGCCCGAAATATATCGGGACCTATTATTACAATACGTCTTTCAAAAAGACCGATTACGAAAATATCCTGCTTTATATTTTCAACCTTCGTGATCAAAGCATTTTTGATGTGTGGGTGGGGAATGACTGGGTGCAGTTGTTACAGCCCTTTGATCCTACCAACAGCAATAAAGATTCGCTGGCCACAGGCACGATCCACCAATGGAAAGCATTCGGCGTGGAATTTTTTTCAAAGCCGCAGAAACTTTTTACCTATAATATCTCCACTCGTTTCGGCGGTTACTATGCTGACGGCAATCGCTATAATGTGAATGTCGATCTTGGCTACAGGATTCAACCTTACGCCGGCATCACTCTTAGTACTGCTTATAATGATATACAATTGCCGCAGCCCTGGGGAAGGACGATTTTCTGGCTCATTGGCCCTCGCATTGACATTACGTTCACTAACAAGCTTTTTTTGACAACCTTTATTCAATACAACGACCAGCAAAAAAACATCAACGTGAACACAAGGTTCCAGTGGCGCTATCGCCCCGCTTCCGATTTGTTTCTTGTCTACACGGATAATTATTATTCGTACCCGCTCTTTGTTCGCAACCGGGCATTTGTGTTAAAGTTTACTTATTGGTGGAACAATTAGAGCTGGATCTTTGGATATTGAGATATTTCTTACTCACGATTCACTACTGATCACTTACCACTCACGACTCACGATTGACGACTCACAATCCTCAGTCCGGCAACACCTTCACCATAATATTCTTGAAATACACTTTACTATTTGGATCATGACCCTGCAAAGCAAACGTGCCGCTTGAAAGTACACGACCTTCGCTACCTGCATCCCTTTTTACATTGTCTGGTTCTGTATAATCGACCACAGTTTTATCATCGATCTTTACTGTGACGTGTTTTCCTTCTACTTTAAAAGACTCAGTAAACCATTCATTGTCCTTTACATAAACCTCTTTCACATCTTGCACCGCGTAGAGACTCCCGGTGCGACGCCAGTCTGTATGAGAATTGTTGACCTGTACTTCATAACCTTTCTTCGGCCAGCTGCTTTCCTGGTATGCGGTGTGAAAATAAATACCCGAATTGGAGCCGGGTGTGGTCATCACATCGGCTTTGAATTCGAAGTTTTTAAAATTATGCTGATGTACATCACCCTGATAAAACAAATGAGCGGTAGGCCCGTGGGCTACAATTGTTCCATTCTCAACGCTAAACGTGTTTGCATTTTCACCCACTTTCCAGTTTGCTAAACTCTTTCCGTCAAATAAAGAAACCCAACCATCCTGTGGTGCACGACCGGATGCAGCAAAAAGCAATAAGCAAAGCGGTAAGGAGCACCAATAAATAATTTTTCTCATGAAGTTATTTTTTTAAGAATTGAAGCTACAGTTTTTTGGAAAACGATCGCGAGAAGAAATGCAATTAGATGATCTTGCCTGGTCCCTGGACTAACCCTGGTCCGATCTTACATACTTGACTACATAGGTCTTATTCCATCTGTCATGCCAGGGATAACAAGGTGAG
The DNA here is from genome assembly GCA_036002905.1 of Chitinophagaceae bacterium. Classification (GTDB taxonomy): domain Bacteria; phylum Bacteroidota; class Bacteroidia; order Chitinophagales; family Chitinophagaceae; genus VBAU01. The sequence continues at coordinate 175 of DASYSW010000742.1, read as the reverse complement.
CCCAACGCGCTTAGTGCATTGAAGGGAACGGCGCGACTTAAACCGCGAAGTAAAGCCGTTTGTCCGTTTATCCTGCTGCCATCATTATTCACGGCAATAGTTCCCGTAATTAATTTGCCGATAGATCTTCCTTTGAAGACCGCTTCGATCAAGCCCATATACATACCATAAAACA
>DASYSW010000741.1:0-4589 GCA_036002905.1 Chitinophagaceae bacterium | reverse complement strand
GAGGAATGCAGGAGGAACAAAATTTCAAACAGTCCAAGTAACGCCCATCATTCGCTTAGTACCTATATGTAAACAACTGCCTGGAATTTTATTCAGCCTTATTTGTAGCTTGCATTATGAAATGGATATTGGTCGTGATTTTTTTAGGTCTTACTGTTTTTGAAGTCGACAAAAAAATAAACTCTGCTCGTAAGCATCATTCAAAGAAATCCTTTCACTCTTTCGCGATTCTCGAATTATTTACTTCTGAAGGTTGTTCAAGTTGTCCACCGGCTGATCGCTTATTACCACAACTCGCTTCAGCTGATGTCAGCATTATTCCGTTATCTTTTCATGTTGACTATTGGGATCGCTACGGCTGGAAAGATCCTTTTAGTAATGCATCCTTTACCGCCCGCCAACGTGATTATGCCAAACAGTTTAAATTGGAAAGCATTTATACTCCACAACTGGTTATTAATGGTGAGTATGAACTGGTAGGAAGTAATAAGTCAGCCGCTGAAGCAGATATCAGAAAAATATTGAAGGAAAACGCACCGTTGCAACTGATCATCGATGAGGTGAAAAAAGAAAGTGATAAACTGTCAGTGAGTTGCTATTTGAAAGGGGATTTTCAGAATTGCGACGTGTTTGCGGCCGTTGTGCAGAAGCATGCCGAAGTGAATGTAGAGGCAGGGGAGAATAGCGGAGCAAAATTATCTCACACAAATGTGGTCAGGTCATTTTTGAAATTGTCGCCAGAGGATAAAATCAATTTCCAGGTTTCAGTACCTGTCGAATTAACGGATGACAACTCGTCTGCCAATAAGCAGAACTGGCAACTGATTATTTATGCACAGCGGAGAGATGACCTAAAAGTTACGGGAGCTGCATTATACAATCCCTAACAAATTCTAGCCGGGTACGATGTCTTTCATTTCCCAAACAAGTGCACTTGCGCCTAATATTGCAGCATCGGCTTCTTTCAATTCACTGAAAACAAGTTTCACTTTGTTTTGGAAGATTGGCAACAGATTTTTTTCCATGTGTTCCCTGGTGGGTTTTAATATCAGGTCACCGGCTTTAATAACACCTCCAAAGAGTATGATTGCTTCGGGCGAAGAGAACATTACAAAGTTTGCGAGAGCTTCTCCCAGTATCTGGCCGGTGAAACGATAGACCTCCTGTGCAATTTTGTCTCCTTTTTCAGCTGCTTCTGCAACGACTTTCGCAGTGATCTCTTCCCGACGGTACTTACGCATCATACTTTCTGTCTTTGGATCTTCATCCAACATTTCATTGGCCGTTACTGCAATTCCTGTGGCAGAGGCATACGTTTCAACTGTCCCGTGCATTCCGGTACCAGGGTGTTTGCGGCCGCCCGGCCTGATGGTTGTGTGTCCCAATTCACCTGCGAATCCATCATGACCATATACAACCTGGCCGTTGACAACAATTCCACTTCCTACTCCTGTGCCCAGCGTGATCATGATAAAATCTTTCATTCCCCTGGCTGCACCATAGGTCATTTCGCCAATCGCAGCCGATTTCGCGTCATTGTTGATGACAGAGGGCATTTTAAATTTTTTCGTCACCAATTCGCACAAGGGAATGACCCCCCGCCAGCGCAGGTTGGGCGCATATTCAATTGTACCGCTAAATGGGTTACCATTGGGAGCACCAATGCCGATGCCCTTGATCGTCGTTTCCTCACTATTTTTCTTGATGATTGGGTTCAGGGTCTTATGTAAAGCATCTACAAATTCTTCCACCTTTGGATAAGCATCCGTCCTTAAATCGCCTTTTTCCAGGATCTCTCCGCGGTGGTTAACAATGCCATATTTTGTATTAGTACCACCAATATCGATCCCGACAGCAAGTTCATTAGAAAGGTCAATCATTATTTCTTAAAGCTTTAAAATGATGAATGGGGCAAAGATGAAGAAAAAAAATGTATTGAGGGGAAATGACCATTTCGGTTGGCAAAACCGCTGAGCAAGCGTAATTATTCCTTTTCAGATGATGCCAGCTTGCCCTCGTAGAATTACTGAAAGTGGAAGTGTGTCCCGAAGGAACTCCTTCGGAACGACACAACGTAAGCCTAATAGAAATACGATGGTTTGGCCCATTAACATTTCTCTCCCTGTTTTATTATCTTTAGCTCTCATTCTTAGTTTATGGTAAAATTTGATACCAACAGCACTTTCAAAAGGCTGCGTAATCGTTATCGGCTGGTAGTAATGAATGATGATACTTATGAGGAAGTTGTAACCTTTAAATTATCGAGATTTAGCGTGTACGTATTGATGAGCACCATTTTTGTTGTGTTGATAGGGCTTACGGTGGCGCTGATCGTCTTTACGCCTTTGAAGTACTATATACCCGGCTATGACGACCTCAAGATCGGGCGTGACTACAGGGAATTAAAATACAGAACTGACTCCCTCGAACAACAAGTAAACTACCAGGCACGTTATATAGACGGGTTGAAGAAGGTGTTAAAGGGCGATGTTTCAGTGAGCCTCGATACCACCAAGATCAATTTGCCCAAGGAAGACTATTCGAACGACTGATGAGTTAATGGTTTTTACTGGCTGTCGTTCAAGAAAAGCCACCGTTGCTAAGCCAAATCCTGATAGAAAAACTTTAATAAATACCTATGTTTAAAAAACCAACAATGATTATGAGTAATGAAAAAACCAATGGTAGCAGCGGCGCTACTTTAGTAAGTGCCGGCACAACTGTAAAAGGGGACATTAGCAGCAACAGCGATCTCAGGATCGACGGATCAATTATAGGCAATGTCAGCAGCTCTGCAAAAATCGTAATTGGGGCCAGCGGAAGTGTAGAAGGTGACATTTCCGGTAACCAGGCCGATATCGTTGGAAAGGTTTCCGGCAATATTAAGACAAAGGACCTTTTGCAACTCCGCGGCGATTGCGTTGTGAACGGAAACGTTTATGCAGGTAAATTGCAGGTAGAACCCACGGCTATATTCAATGGACAGTGTCACATGGGAAGCAACGAAAAACCCAGTGTCGAGAAATCCAGCGTGAGCGTAGCTGAAAGGGTGAGCAGCCCAAATGGAATCAAAGCAGCCGTCCAATAAAAATTACAGTGATCTTCTTCGCTATGCCAGCATGGGCACACAAATATTTGTGTCGCTCGGGTTGGCTGTTCTCGTTGGCTTAAAAGTCGATAAGTGGTTAAAAATTTCTGCACCTTTGCTGGTAATAGCATTGCCGGTGATCATGCTGGTGGGCATTATTTATAAAATTGTAAAAGAAACCTCGAAACAAAAGGATAGCGATGCGAAGAAATAGGAGTCCACTGCTCCCCATCATTATTTTTTTTATTCTGCTAAACGCCTTACTTATTACCAGTAAAAACTTTCTGGAGCGGTCCGGGTTTGACCAATCGGTCCTCATTATTGGAAACCTGGTACTTTTTGCAGCAACACTTGTGTCGTTTGTGTTTGCTAAACAGGGGCTGAAGTCTGAAAACCCCCAGGCGTTTGTGCGCAGTGTCTACCTGAGCATTATGATCAAACTCTTTATTTGTGTGATTGCTGCGTTGGTCTATATCTTTTTATTCAGGAAAAATCTAAACAGGCCCGCGTTATTTACATGTATGGGGCTGTATCTCGTCTATACTTTTATTGAAGTATCTGTACTTACAAAGATGTTGAAGGAAAAGAAAAATGCCTAAAAAGGAAGCGCCTATCGATCACCTGCAAGGATTTCTTCCGCCCGCTACCTATGAGGCGGTCCTGCAATACCTGCAATTTTACAAGGTACATCTAACCGTAGCGGCTGAAAGAAAAAGCATATTGGGTGACTACCGCCATCGCACACATTTTTCCAATCACCGCATTAGTGTAAATGGCAACCTGAATAAATTTTCCTTTTTGATCACCCTCCTGCACGAACTGGCCCATTTGTTAACGTTTGAGCAGTTCGGCAATCAAGTGCTGTCACATGGCAGGGAATGGAAAATAATCTATGGAAAATTACTCGCACAATTCCTTCAGAATAAAATTTTCCCGGCTGATATTGAAGACGAACTTTTGCGTTCTTTAAAGAACCCCGCGGCAACCAGTTGCGCAGAAGATGGCTTGATCCGCGTGCTCAGAAGATATGATGACAGGAAAAGCCACCGCCGCCTCGTTGAAGAGATACCGGAAAATGGCATCTTTCGCTGTGATGATGGAAGGATCTTTAAAAGAGGGGAGAGGATGAGAAAACGTTTCAAATGCGTAGAAATAAAAACAGGACGAGTCTATTTATTTAGTCCTGTGTATGAAGTAGAGGCTGTGTGACAAGTGTCTTTTTTTCTTTTGCTTGCCCAAAAGAAAGAAACAAAGAAAAGGGCAGTCAAAACGGAATGCTCCGACTGTCTCACCATAGCTCACGCAAATAAAAAGTCTGTGATTTGAACATTATTTTAGTTATCGAATTACGATGACGAGAACCCGACGTGTCGTGAGTTGAGACAACGAACGGCGCTATCCCGCCACTTTACATTTTTGTAATTTGAAAACTTCTTTTTCGAGCGGCGGGAAGGCGCTGGCACACCACGCGAGTCTATATAACAGGAAGATACCCGGCCTT
>DASYSW010000740.1:0-2102 GCA_036002905.1 Chitinophagaceae bacterium | reverse complement strand
AGCGGGGCATCATCCACAAGAACAAGGCAGCTAACCTGAAAAGTAAGCTGGCCAGGAAAGCAACAGCGAAATAATTACTGCACCATAAATTGGAAAAGCACCTCTAAATGGGGTGCTTTTTGTTTTATACACTGATTACATTGATCATTTTGATTAGATAATAATTGTCTTACGAGCGATAGAATGTTTGTTGACCACCGGTTGTGTCACTCCCTTGAACTGTAACAATTCTACTGATCTTATTTTAAATCATAAGTCGAAGATCTCATATCAGGCGCCCTGTTTTATCTTCGTGTATTTTTAGCCTTCAATCGATTCACATGAAAACATTTCTGTTATTATTTCTTCTTTTGTCTGCCAAACTTATATTCTCTCAATCGATAACTACAAGATTTGAACAAAGCAACGGTACCCAAAGCCCGGCCTACTACGAGATCATCGACTGGTGGAAAAAACTGGACCAGCAATCGCCAAAAATAAAGATGCTGACAATGGGAATGACAGATGCGGGTTTTCCCTTGAATCTGATCGTTGTTTCTAATGACGGTGACTATAATTTTGAAAGCATTCATAAAAAAAACAAAAGGATTATTCTTGTCAATAATGGTATTCACCCCGGAGAACCCGATGGCATTGACGCAAGCATGTTGCTTGCACGGGATATCGTTACTGGCAAATACGAATTGCCGGCGAATGTTGTTCTTGCCATCATACCGGTTTACAATATCGGGGGTTGTTTAAACAGGAGTGCCAATTACAGGATCGATCAAAATGGTCCCACAGAAAAAGGATTTCGGGGAAACTCACAAAACCTTGACCTCAACCGGGATTTTATTAAATGTGATTCCAAAGATGCAAGAGCCTTTGCAGAGATCTTTCATTTAACAGATCCGGATGTATTTGTGGATAACCACGTCAGCGACGGTGCCGACTACCAGCACATCATGACGCTACTGACATCACAGCATAATAAACTGGGGGGAGTGATGGGTGATTATCTCGACAAAGAATTTGAACCTGCCTTGTACAAATTAATGAAAGAAAAAGGCTATGATCTTGTGCCTTATGTCAATTCGTTTGGCGACACTCCGGAAGAAGGCTGGCCGGAGTATTGGGATAGCCCCAGGTACAGTAGTGGTTATGCTACGTTATGGAACACCTTTGGATTTATTCCTGAAACACACATGCTGAAACCCTATGAACAAAGAGTAAGATCTACCTACGCCCTGATGCAATGCTTTATCGAATTCACTGCCAAGAATAGTGAGCAAGTCAAAAAACTGCGTGACCAAACAAAAGAGTCCGAGAAATCCGCGGTCGAGTTTCCCATAAGCTGGCAACTCGATCGTTCGAAATGGAAGGAGCTTACTTACAAGGGTTATGAAGCAGATCATAAGCTCAGTAATGTCTCCAATACATCCAAACTTTATTACGACAGAACCAAACCTTTTGAAAAGCAGGTAAAGATCTACAACTACTTCGCCCCAAAGACAGTCATCAAAAGACCGGAGGCGTATATCATTCCGCAGGGGTGGTGGAAAGTCATCGACCTGCTTACCTTGAATAGAGTGCGAATGTCACCATTGAAAAAAGACACTTCAATTGAGGTGGTGGTCTATCATATTGATGATTACAAATCTTCGCAACGGCCCTATGAGATGCATCACCTTAATAGCAACGTGAAGATCAGTACTTCAAAACAGAAAATAAACTTCAGGAAAGGTGACTGGTATATCCCGATGGATCAAAGCGCCAACCGTTTTTTAATGGAAACCCTGGAACCGCAAGGCGAAGATTCTTACTTTGCCTGGAATTTTTTTGATCCAGTGCTTGGGCAAAAGGAATATTTTTCCGACTACGCATTTGACACAATTGCAGAAGACTACTTAAAAAAACATCCTGACCTCCAATCAAAACTCAACGAGAAGAGAAAATCCGATTCAAGTTTTGCCAAAAGCTGGCAGCAGCAATTGAATTTCGTTTATGAAAATTCGTCGTACTTCGAACCAGCCTATTTAAGGTACCCGGTTTTCAGAGTTGAAAATTAGTTTGGGCGTGGTCGCATTATTTTTCATGCATCGCCACGATACCTGCACCATTTT
>DASYSW010000739.1:0-3848 GCA_036002905.1 Chitinophagaceae bacterium | reverse complement strand
ATGCAGAGAAATTGTTTTGTAACTGGTAATCTAATCCCGCACCAAATCCATGTGTCTTTACACTGGTACTGCTATTGACCACTGTTGAATAAACCTGGTTGGTCGCGGGTTGGTATAATGCATTTCTTCCAAGGAAATCTTCATAGTGGCCAGCATAGGCATACATGTCCACCAGCAGTTTTTCGCCGATCACTCCTTTGTAACCTATTTCAAATGATTGCATATTTTCTGGCTTGAACTCTTTGTATATGTACGGAGTGGTTGAGACCTTTCCATCGGGGCCAATTTCATAAACTGGATTCTCGTTTGCATGCATGTAATCTATTACCCATGGCAATCCTCCCAGCAACATGTAGTCGCCGACACTGAGACGAATATATTTTTGCTGAGTTGTTGGAAAGCGATAAGCTGTCTGGTATGAGAGACGAATGTTTTGGTTCTTTGCAACTGTGATCAAAGCAGTCACACGCGGTGTAAAATGTCCTTTGAAATCTTCATTTTTGTCGTAGCGACCGGATGCTGATAATGATAATTTATTATCGAACAATCTTTTTGTGATCTGCGCATATGCACCAAATTCATTGATGCCAATTGGGTTCAATGTGTCAATAAACAATGTTCCTTTTGAATTGAGAACATATTTCTTCCAGTTGCCGCCAACAATGATCTCGGCAAACTTTATCTTATTTGAAAAATTGTATTGTCCTTCTGTCATCCATAGTTGGGACTTTTCCAGGAAAAGCCCTCCTTTTGGTATTGGCGTTTTTCTCACCTGGTCAAAAATTTGTTTGAACTCTGACGAGCCCGCTACAGGTCTGCCATTATCGGCATAACTGCGGGCTATATTATGTGCTGTGATGTCATCGGCACCCTGTAACCTGGCTTGTATGTAAGCGCCTGCATACTGGGGGTACCAACTTGCCGCGGGATCAGAAGGATTATAACTCGGCTTCCATGCTTCATTAAAAAATTGCGAAGCAAGTGTTGCACTGTAAGCCTCCCCAGCATTTTCCTGTGTAGTGTAGCCACGCAAGAACCAGTCTGTATGCTTTAATTCTAATTTATACTGCCCAAGCTTAATGTCCTTTAGCGCATAGCGGTTGTTGCCTGTGTAAACAGTATTGCCTGTTGCCCAGTAACCCATTAATTGTGCTTCGAGTTTTTCATTCAGCCGGTAATGCAAGGCGCCCGATAATTTCAAATTTTTTGTTTCGGGATCGATCACATCTCTTTCTGCATAGCCTGTTCTTGACACAGGGGTGGGATTTGTCATAGAATTATAAAGCTGTAGTATGGCTGCCTGTTGTGGACTTCCTGCCGGATATTGTTGCGCAATGCCTCCAACAAATTGGCGAACATCAACACTTGTTTCATCCCCATAAACATTTACGCCATCGTAATTGGGATCAGTTTTCCTGGTTCCCGGGATAACTTTTCCAATCGTGCCTGCGCGCGAATAGTTGCTGCTATCATGGGCCAACCAATCCGTAGCACTGATATATTGAACGCCAATCTTAACAGCAAATTTATTACTGAAGGCTCTTGCCCATCGCATTGAAAAATCATGGAAAGAGGAGACATCCGCACGTTGCGATTTATCTATATTGTTTACTCCCTCTTTCAACAGTACGCTTAATCCCTGGTAGGCAAAAGGGTCCTTGCTGGTAATTAATACTGTTCCGTTCATACCACCCGGACCATATAAAGCTGAAGACGCTCCCGGTAACAATTCTATGCTGTGAACATCCAGTTCAGTGAGACCAGAAAAGTTACCGACGTAAAAATTCAATCCGGGTGCCTGGTTATCCATTCCTTCGACGATCTGGTTTACTCTTGAACTGCCACTTCCGTTAAAACCTCTTGTGCTGATGGTCTTGAATGTCATGCTTGACGTGGTAAGATCAATTCCTTTTTTATAAGCGGATAGGGCATAATAATCACTTCCTGGCATATTTACGATCTGCCTTGAACCATACTGTTCAATTGAAGTGGCCGACTTTAAAGATGTTCCTCTCGTTCTTGTCGGGGCAACAACAACAACCTCGTCTAATTTGTATTCTCGTTCTAAAATGATAACAGGAGATTGTTGCCCGCGAACCGCGACCTCCTGGCTTGTAAAACCGGTATGGCTAATGATCAGTGTTACCGGTAATGAGGGAACATTCAGACTAAAATTGCCGGTTTCGTCAGTGACGGTGCCATTAGAAGTTCCCTTAACCGAAACAGAAACTCCGGAGAGGGATGAATCATTGTCTGTGCTTTTTACTTTGCCTGTGATAACCTGTTGCGATTGTGAACACAGGCCGAGCAGGAGAAGCAGAAGACAGAATAGGAAATTTCTCATAAAAAAGTGTTTAAGTATGATAGACTAAGAACCTGTTGCGATAGGACTGCCTGAAATGAGCAAAGCACGGCCAGGGACGGAACTTGGACACTATAATTGTCGCAATAAACGGTCATGAGGAAACAATTTTCCCAATGTTGTTATCCGCTATCGCGTTTTACACTTTCCGATAGCAAACTAATACTCCGGGCAGGCGAATCATAATTGAATTTTGCGGTTTGCCGTTCTGGTTTTGCAATTTTTACTAATGGCTTCGAAGACGCTATGGAGTACCAGCAAAAAATCGTTTTTCAAACAAATGGCCCGGTTAAAATTGCAGCAGTTGCGAAAACTTTTTCATGAATAGGATCGCAATCATAAACCAACAAGGAAGAAGCGGCGTCCAAAATGGGCAGCCGCTTCAATTTTCATCACATACGTTATTGCTTTACTAATTTGAAACTTGATTTGTTGTTTCCCTGTGTAAATTCTACCATGTAAATACCTGGTATGAGTTCATCGCCAAACTGATAATCTTTATTTGAAAAACCGCTAGCCCGGAATATTTGTTGCCCGTTAATGTTATAGACTTTCAGTTCGACCGCGTCTGTATTGCTGTAGTGAGCGGGTCGAAGAGTAAAGTGATTGTTTGAAGGGTTAGGCCAAATTTTTGCTCCTGGAACCTGGGTCTCGTTTAATTCCTGCATTGCTCTTCGATCAATGTTGGTTGTTGCGGCGCCGCCACATGGATGCGGTTGTACGAATGTGAGGTTGTTATTGCCATTGTCGAAAGCGATTTTTAAACACTCGAGATATCCCCGGTCCGGGTGCTTACCATCCGCTGTTGTTTTGTATGCCAGGTAGTAATTTGTGTACGTCATCAGGTTGTAGACGTTCACAAAATTGCTCCACCAAACACAACCCGGTGTATATATATAGGCATTGTTACCATCCACATAGCCCATCTCTATATTTAAAAACATCGAAGCCAATTGTGCTGAAAGTATATAGGCCATATTTTTCGCGCTCGCGCCCTTGAGATATGTACTGAGCTGAGTATAAGTATAAGGATCAAAATCGGTACCGTCGGCATTACACAAACTATAATAGTTGCGTAACTGAGCCAACGCGTCTTCCATCTTTCCAGCCTGGGTTAATGCAGTTTCACCATTCTTGCTTGTCCAAAAGCCAATGCCCTTAGGACTACCGAGCGGCCCGATACAAACATTGCCAAAATTTGCAGTAGCGGGAAAGCCAAATAAGTACACGATTTGCGAATCTGCCACCGAAGAAAAGTAACCCGCAGGCACTTTCTCTTTTACCACATATATTCCATCAGGCATACCGCTGAATAAAGCCTTTCCATCACTGGCTGTCGTTTGTGTTTGAGCGATACCATTGCCCGTCAAAGTAAAGGTTACGCCTCCCATTAGCTCTTCGCCGGCATCCGGATAACCGTTTACATTGGCGTCGTAGAATTTAGTCAGACACACACCATTGGTAATACTGTACGCGGATCCGTAAC
>DASYSW010000738.1:0-11618 GCA_036002905.1 Chitinophagaceae bacterium | reverse complement strand
AGAGACTCCTTATACTTGCCCTGCTGATAATATATAGAGCTGATTTCAACGTAGGTTCCGGAAATCCATCTATTGCCTGTGGCTTCATCAACTTTCAGCACAAGAAAATTATATTTTAATGCTTCGGGATAATTATTTTTTACCCCGTATGCCATAGCAAGCTTTTGATACGCACCCTTGAGTCCCTTGTTGAAATCTAACTTTTTTGACAGTTCAAGAGCTTCTGAGGCATATTTAAGAACCCCATCATAATCCCTTATTCGTGATAAATAGGTGGTCAGGTTGTTTAAGATATTTATCCTGTTGGTATCAACAGGGGCTTTGTTTAAAAGAAACAGAAGGGAGTCTGCATAATATTTTTGCTGTGGATCTGGCGCTTGTGAATTGCCTTTTTTGACAATTAAAAGGGTAAGAGCAAAAGACAATGCGAACATGCATGCAACTTTTTTCATACTGTTTTCAATTATAATAGTAAGCGTGGCGGATGGAAAAGGCTTTTAGTAAGGTCACAGGGAAGGATCCGAATTTGGACTCAGGCTTCTCAAATTATAAATTGGCGAGCAGTCTGCATAATTTTAGTGTTACTTTTTAGTAATTGTGTGATTATAGTTAGTAACTGAGTGTATTTACAAACAACCGCTTTTGGTTTTCACTTATTAAGCCAATCCTGTCAGTTGCCAAACAACTTTTTGAATATTTTAGTAAAATCAATACTTTCATTTTATACTTTTAACTGCTTATGCGAACATTTATAGCCGCCTCTATAATAATATTCCTCTGCTCTTGTAAAAAAAATAATAGCACTTATACCCCTCCTCCACTTGAATTAAAGTCGGATAGCTCAAGTATCAACTTGGCTGCACTTGCGGGAAGCAGGGATTCTTTCAGTATTATATCTAACATCAATTGGAGCGTCTCTACCAGTCCCGGAACAGCAACCTGGTTCACGATTAGTGCAACAAGTGGTACTGGTAACGAAAAAATTTACGTAACTACTAATGCGGACAACACCTCCAGCACAAACAGAGTGGCTACAATTGTCTTGAATCCCGTTGGAGCATGGTATGTAACACCAGTTACCATTAACCTATCTCAAAGCAGCATTTACATTCCCAGTTCGTCCTTCTTGCTCTGGCAAAAATCGTTGGGTGGCTCTGACCGGGACTATGGAAATGCAATTGTTGCCACATCAGATGGAGGCTACTTAATGGCAGGGTATACGTCAAGTACCAACGGTGATGTGACGGGAGCTAAAGGCGATCGGGATATTTGGCTTGTTAAGTCTACAAATTCAGGTGCTATTGTTTGGCAAAAAACACTGGGAGGATCGGCCTTTGACTGGGCATTCGGATTGATCAATACCTCGGATGGAGGCTATGCTCTTGTTGGACAGACGCTCAGCAGTAACGGAGATGTTTCGAGCTCTCATGGTAGCGGGGATATCTGGGTGGTTAAGTTGGACAATTCAGGCAACATCGCCTGGCAAAAGTGTTTGGGGGGTACCAACGATGATATTGGATATTCTATTGCGCAGGCAGGTGATGGAAGTTTATTTGTAACCGGACGAACGCTGAGTAGCGATGGCGACGCCGCTGGATATCACGGAGGTGCAGACGTGTTGGCTTCCAAATTAGACATCAATGGTAATGTTGTTTGGAGCAAGACAATTGGCGGCGGTGCGCAGGATGTTGGTTGGGGGATAACAGCAACGCCCGATAACGGCTGCATTATAACCGGTAACACTGCTAGCAATGACGGAGATATTACAGCCGTACATGGAGGCAGTGACCTTTTGTTAGTAAGGCTTGATAGCGCAGGAAATATTCTGTGGCAGAAAGCATATGGAGGTTCAGGAGGCGAGCAGGGCGATGCAGTGATTGCTACAGGTGATGGAGGGTATATGATTGTCGGCGCTAGTTTTAGCAGTGACGGAGATGTTTCCGGAAACTATGGCGGAATAGATGGCTGGATTCTTAAAGTGGATGGTGCAGGTATCTTACAATGGCAAAAAAACGTTGGTGGTAGAGGCGACGATTCTTTCCACGCTATAAACAGGGATTCGCAAGGAAACTTTATCATTGCAGGCTTGTCTACTAGTGATGACAAGAATGTTCCCTCTAATAATGGGAGTTCAGACTGCTGGGCGGTTTTATTGGATACGAATGGCAATATCAAAGGGTCGAGAACCTTTGGCGGCACGGAAGAGGATGGAGCGCGAGCAACAATCAGTACGACAGATGGAAGATACTTAATAGCCGGATATACCGCTAGCAGCAATGGCGATATATCGGGTTTTCATGGTGGCCTTTATGATGCCTGGATAGGTGAGTTTAAATTCCAATGAAACAATATTGCAGACGAAATAGTGACTCGCTGAAAGAGTTTTAATTGATCCTAAGTGATCTTCCTACTTCTTTTATTCAATGATACCCATCCGAGGTTCAAATTATCATGACAGTTACAGGTGGCATTCATCACTTGCAAAATGGCTGACGACAGTTGCAAATTGCACATTGCAAGACTAGAACTTTTCAGATAGTTTTAATTATCGAAGAAATTGTTTAAGTGGGACCATAGTCGCAAATGACCGAAATGTGCTGCTTCGAAATTAACACCCAAAACAAATCACCGTTAATTAAAACTTAGTTATGAGAAAGCTCACTATCCTCACCATTTTAACCATTGTAATTCTGCCAGGATGCGTAAAGGAACTAAAACCTTCAGATTCGGAAGCTCCTGGTAATGATCTGAAAGCCGCAGCCAAACCCGCTCCTCCTTCGCCTTCAATTTTGCAGTGGCAGAAATGTTTCGGAAGCTCTTCCTACGATTTTGGATATGCCATCGCAGGCAATTCGGATGCATCTTTTGTAGCCGGGTACACAGAGGGAAATAATGGAAATGTTTCTGGAAATCACGGCGGCCAGGATGCTCTTGTCATCAAAACAGGATTGGACGGCCAATTGGCGTGGCCGAATGCAAAAGCCATTGGCGGCACCAATCATGACCAGGCGAATGCAATCGTGGCGACGCCCGATGGTGGTTGTCTTATCGCCGGACAGACCTATAGCAATGACGGCGATATAACTGCCAACCACGGCGGTGGAGATGCGTTGCTGGTTAAGCTTTCCAGTTCGGGAGCGATTGAATGGGAAAAAACGTTAGGAGGCTCCGGATACGACAGGGCCTGGGCACTAAAAGCGACGAGCGATGGAGGATACGCTCTGGCGGGGCAATCGGCAAGCAGCGACGGCGACCTTTCAGGAGTACCCGGGGCTGATATTAATACGAATTCAAAGGTGTGGATTGTAAAATTCAATAGCGCAGCCAGTATTGAGTGGCAAAGAGTCATCGCCTTCGACGGAGCCAAGGATGACGTGGCTTATGCACTAACTCAAGGACCCGATGATGGATATACAATTGCCGGGCGCACATTAAGTATCGACAACAATGCCGATATATGTGTCGCCAATCTAACCAGCAACGGAAATGTAAACTGGACAAAAAGCATTGGGGGCGTCGGCGGAGACGTGGCGTGGGGCGTGGCAACATCTCCTGCGGGCGATGGTTATGTTGTGACGGGTTATTCGACAAGTTATAATTTAATTATTGTAAAACTCGGTAATGATGGAAGTAATGACTGGCAAAAAATTTTTGCAGGTTCAACTACCGGCGGCATTCAGGGCAAGGCAATATTGCCAAACAGCCAGGGATATATCATTACCGGCTTAACTGCAAGCAAGAATGGAGATATAATTGCATCAAAAGGAAGTGATGACATGTTCGTGTTACAAGTAGATGCCAATGGAAATAAAATAAACAGTGGTGTTTTAGGAGGAAAAGGTTCCGATATATGCAGAGCAGTAGTGGCTTTGCCTGATGGATCGTATGTGGCTGCCGGGCAAACCGATAGCAACAACGGGGATGTATCGGGTAACCATGGTCTTTCTGATTTGTGGTTAGTGAAGTTTAGCTTTTGATGAAAAAGATTCCGAGTACTTTGATGTTCGAAGGCGCAGGGCTGTGAGAGAACTCAATAGTGATTCACCATGTTCGATTTATGAACAAATCTCACCTCAAAAATTTCTCCACGATGAAAATCTCAACCTTTGCAATTATTTTGGCCATACTTACTGCATTTTATGGCCTTGGCCTGCTAACCATTCCAGTGAAATTCATGTCCACTTATGCCGTCACGTTGGATAGCGCCGGCGTGCTGATAGCGAGAATCCTGGGCACTGTCCTTGCCTCCAACTCAATCTTGTACTGGCTATGCAGGAACGTTCCGGCTTCCGAAAAAATTTGGCGGTACATTCTACTGGGAAATATTTTTTACAATGGTGTCAGTACGCCAATTGCGGCCGCCGCGGTGTTAAATGGCATCACAAATTCAACCGGATGGACGACGGTCGTTTTACAGGTTCTTGTTCTTGCCGTTTGTGTCTACTTTCTCCTTCAAAGAAAGACGGAAGCAAAGTTTGCTTAGTTAGTGAAATATACTGTAACCTCATAAAAGAGCATTATGAAATTTAAAACAAGCCCTTTGCTAATTATTGCGACTACCTGGTCAATTCTGTCCATGGGGCAAGAAGAAGACCTGGCAAAATATTTACCGGAGGTTCGTGTTTTCAATAAAGTCGCAGCCACCTTGCCCGAACTTGATGTTTCAACGCCACAAAATCTTTCAAAGACGAGAGCATTGTTCCCAAATACAACAAAAATCCTGTTGACACCTGAAAACAGAATGATCGAAAATATAAGGTTGAGAATTTTTCGCCCTGACACGATCAGGGCGGTTGTGTTACAGATTCACGGAGGAGGTTTTTGTATAGGATCTCCCGAGCAAGATGATGGAATAAATGACGCAATGGCGAGGGCATGCAAAGTAGCTGTTGTCAGTGTTGGTTACAGGCTTGCACCAGAAAACGCTTATCCGGCACAAGTAGACGATTGTGAAACCATGCTGAAGTGGCTATTGAAAAACTCAAAATCCGAATTTGGTGTTGACCAAATTATATTATCGGGGGAATCCGCCGGATCCTACTTAGCAACTACAAGTTTAATACGCTTAAGAAACAAAAAAGCAGATTTCAAGAATGTCATTGGATTAAGTTTATTTTACGGAAGCTATGATTTGAGTGGAACGCCATCGCTCCGGCAGGACACTTCAAAAATTCTCATTACAAAAAAATTTATCACTCAACTAAAACAAACAATATTTCCTACCCAAACTCCTGAACAGCTTCGCGACTCTACGATCTCGCCATTGTTTGCAAGCTTGACTGGACTGCCACCTGCTATTTTCTCTGTAGGAAGTTTGGACCCTTTAATCGATGACAGTGAGTTTATGGCCGCTCGCTGGAAATCAGCCGGCAACCAAACTACGTTAATAGTCTATCCCGAATGTCCTCACAGCTTTAATAGATTTCCGACGCAGATGGCAGCTATTGCAAATAGCACTGTTTATAAATGGATCGATAGCCTATTGAAGTAATCCTCCTCTGAATCACCGACCCTTTCCCTCAAATTAAATCAATGCTAAAAGGTCGCAGCAAAGCGATGTGGGATTCTTTTATCTATAACTAAACCAAACTAACATGAAAAAGATTTTTTACATTTTTCTTCTGCTGTCAATAAGCAGCATATCAGCAACTGCTCAGAACCCAGTTGCACCGGGAAACGGAGATAAGAAAATAATACAAAACCTGATTGTTCAAATACGAACTGCTCCGGGAAATACTTACCTGTTTGACATTCTGGACGGACCCATTGTACTAAACATGCAAATGCGAAACAATCCTGCCACCCTTCTGCCAAAAGGATTTGCATCAAAAGACGGCGCTTTTAATGTTGCGGAGTGGATGATAACCCAATACAAAAAGGATGGGCATTTGCCAAATCTCGTCCCTCCTTACGTTTTGGACTCGTTGAAAATAAACAAGGAAGAACTATACAAAAATTAACCACCACTTTATGAAAAAATATTTCTTTTCACCCAGCTGTCTTCTTATGTTTTTTTCAGCGTTGCAGGCACAACCCAGCTTCCTGGGTTTAACAGAAACGGGCGCCGGATTTGGAACGATCAGCAGATATGATGCAGGTGCCAACACCATAACTGCGGTTCATTCATTTCAAGTAAAAGGCCTCACACCCTGTGGCAAATTGCTAAAGGTCGTTGATGGCAAATTTTATGGAATGACCCGACAAGGTGGTACGTCAAACTACGGAGTCATCTTTTCTTTTGATCCAATTTCTTCAAGTTATTCAGTTTTAAAAAATTTTGACAATATCACTGGTGGATATCCAATGGGCTCTTTAATTCAGGCAGGCGATGGTAAATTATATGGAATGACACAACAAGGTGGAGCATTAGGTTACGGCGTGATCTTTTCTTTTGATCCAGTTTCTTACAGCTATGCCGCCATAAAAAATTTTGACAACGCCACCGGTGGCTTTCCATACGGCTCTTTGATCCAGGCAACTGATGGTAAACTCTATGGAATGACCTATCAAGGCGGGACCTCAAACTATGGAGTTATCTTTTCTTTTGATCCACTTTCTTCAAGTTATACAGTTTTAAAAAATTTTGACAATTCCACTGGTGCCTATCCATACAGCTCCCTGATTCAGGCAACGGATGGCAAACTTTATGGAACAACGATTAGCGGTGGAACATCGGGATACGGAGTTATGTTTTCTCTTGACCCGGCATTTGCCACCTATAGTGTAATAAAGAATTTCAACTACTCTACGGGAGGAAATCCATATGGGTCCTTAATGCAGGCGAATAATGGCAAATTATACGGAACGACTCAATATGGAGGAACGACTGGCTACGGGGTGATCTATTCTTTCGACCCGCTTTCTGCCAACTATAGCGTAGTAAAAAATTTTGACTACTCCACAGGTGGATATCCATACGGCTCCTTAATGCAGGCACCTGATGGCAGGTTATACGGGATGACTCAATACGGAGGAACAGTAGGTTATGGCGTTATCTTTTCTTTTGATTTCATTACTTCCAGCTATAATGTGGTAAAGAATTTTGACTACACCAACGGTGGATATCCTTTTTTGGATGAACTGACAGAAAATAACGATGGTAAATTATACGGAGCGACTTTGTCAGGCGGGGTGAGTGGATGGGGTGTTATTTTTTCCCTTGATCTGTCTTCAAATACTTATAATAAGCTATTTGATTTTGGCTCAAATGATGGGTTTTACCCAGAGGGATCTCTATGCAAAGCTACAAATGGAAATTACTATGGAGTTACTTCGCAGGGCGGCCAATTTGGATATGGAGTCATCTTTTCTTTTGACCCAGTCTCTTCCAACTATAATGTGCTGAAAAATTTTGACAATACAAATGGGACATATCCCCGCAGCTCGTTGATCCGGGCCTCGGACGGAAAACTATATGGAATGACGCAACAAGGCGGAACATTAGGTTATGGTGTTATTTTTTCTTTTGACCCTGCCTCCACAGCCTATAGTATTTTGAAGAACTTCGACAACGCCAATGGAGCTTACCCGTTCGGCTCTTTGATGCAGGCCTCTGACGGCAAGCTATACGGAATGACGGTACAGGGTGGCGCATCAGGACTTGGAGTCCTTTTTTCCCTTGATCCCGCTTCTCTTAGCTACAATGTTTTAAAGAATTTTGATAACTCCACTGGAGCATACCCTTACGGCTCTTTGATTTCAGGCACCGACGGGAAACTGTACGGAGTTATATCGAGTGGAGGTTCTTTCGGTTATGGAGTTATTTTTTCTTTTGACCCGGTTAATTCCAGCTACAATGTTGTAAAAAATTTTGACAACACAAATGGGGGAAATCCCTATGGTTCGCTGCTTCAATTATCCAATGGCAAATTATATGGAATGGCCGCCGGTGGTGGCTCATCCGGCTATGGGGTTATTTACACTTTTGATCCCGCTACTTCCAGTTACAATGTTGTAAAAAATTTTGACAACACGAATGGCGCATTCCCCTATGGTTCTTTGACAAAAGCATCTGATGGTAAACTTTACGGAATGACGCGGCAAGGCGGCACGGGAAATTATGGAGTGATCTTCTCTTTTGATCCTTCGACTGCTGCTTACGCCAAGCAAGATTTTAATTACTCAAACGGAGCGTACCAATTCTTAAACGACCTGATAGAAATTACTACCTGCAATCCTATTACGGTTACGGCCACCGTCACTAACAATCCAACCGGTCCCTTACTTCCGCAAACAATGAATTTTGGAGCAGGTGGTGATGTAACTTTTGTTGGCCAGGGACCAGGGGCAAAACAGCCGGGAGGCAAAACCAATATCTATTCGGCTATTAGTACATCAACCTATAATGGATTATGGTGGACATTTACTCCGATAGAAAATCCACGCCACAGTTCACAAAGTCCGACTGGCAATATGCAGTTCAGTGGTTACGATCCCTCTACTGGCATAATCACATTTACTTCAACAGTGAATATGATTTGGCCGGCGACTGGCGGTACTGAAAATATTGCTACGCGCATGCGTATCCAATTGCAGCCTTACACAGGAACACACAACGGGCAACTTGCCAGCGGTTGGATTACTCCTGTTACCGCCGGAGATATTTCTTTAACAAGTCTCCCTTCGACCTATCCTCTTATAGATATTAAGACACTTGGCAGCCCGGCCGCATTCCAGGTATGGTATATTGTAGAAACATCTGCGGGTATTCCGCTAGATCAATATTACGGTACGGTTCCTCATAACAGCACTATCGGTGGGCAGACCGTTACATCATTTACAGGTACTTTCTTTTCATCCACTCTTTCTACTTGTAATGGTGGACCTGCCAGCGTATCGGTAACAGCCACGGGAGGAACAGAACCTTATACAGGAACGGGAGTGTTCTCTGCCAATGCCGGACAACACACGTATACAGTTACTGATGCAAACGGATGCAATGGCTCCGCAACTATAGACGCAGAACCACAAAATTGCATTGACTTGCAATGTGTGGGAGATAAAACTGTTAATACCGACGCAGGAGTTTGTATTGCAACAGTTACGAACATCGATGCAATTATTTCTCCCGCAAATGCGATTGTACATTATAAAATAAAAAAAGAAGGTGAAGAACTGGAATCCGGAACTGGTTCAGTAAGCGGGAAAACATTTGGCAAAGGCATTACGACTGTGACGTACACTTCTGCTGACGAGCCAACAAAAACCTGCAGTTTCACAATCACAGTTGAAGACAAAGAAAAGCCCAAAGTAATAACCAAGAATATCACTGTGCAACTCGATGGAAATGGCTCCGCAACTATTACGCCGTTGCAGATTGATAACGGTTCCAGTGATAATTGCGTAATCGCGGTAAATGGTTATTCGTTGGACCAAGCAACGTTCGATTGTTCACACCTGGGACAGAATACAGTCACATTGACCGTTACAGATGCGGATGGCAACAGCAACAGCAAAACTGCAACTGTTACAGTAGAGGATAACGTCAAGCCAACTGTGTTCACTCAGAACATCACTGTGCAGTTGGATGCGACTGGCTCTGCAACGATCACACCGTTGCAGATCGACAACGGTTCGTATGATAATTGTTCGATTGCAGAAAGTGGCTATAGCTTAAATAAGATGACTTTCAATTGCACTGACGTAGGAACAAATACTGTAACCCTTACTGTTACTGACGTGAATGGCAATAGTGATAGCAAAACGGCCACAGTTACCGTAGAAGATAAAATAAAGCCAACTGTATTCACTCAGAATATTACTGTGCAATTAGACCGATACGGTTCTGCAACGATCATTCCATCTCAGATCGATAATAGCTCCACTGATAATTGCTCGATCCCAACTAGCGGCTATAGCTTAAGTAAGACCAGTTTCGACTGTTCAAATGTCGGACAAAATACGGTGACGTTAACCGTTACAGATGTCAATGGTAATAGCAACAGCAAATCCGCGACGGTTGCTGTGCAGGATAAGATTAAGCCAACGGTTGTCACGCAGAACATAACGGTGCAGCTGGATGCATCTGGTTCGGCAACGATCACTCCATCACAGATCGACAACGGTTCTTACGACAATTGCTCGATCCCCGCAAATGGTTACAGCCTGGATAAAACCATATTCAATTGCTCGAACATAGGAACCAACACTGTCACATTAACCGTTACAGATGTGAATGGCAACAGTGACGGCGAGACTGCCACGGTAACCGTGCAGGATAATATAAAACCGACTGTGATCACGCAGAACATTACTGTGCAATTAAATAGTTCCGGCATGGCGACGATAGTAGCCTCGCAGATCGACAATAGCTCTTACGATAATTGCTCGATCCCCATAAATGGATATAGCCTGGATAAAACGGTATTCAATTGTGCCAATGTCGGATCAAACGCCGTTACGCTTACCGTTACTGACGTGAATGGCAACAGCAACAGCAAGACGGCTACGGTCACCGTTCAGGATAATATAAAACCGACCGTGATCACGCAGAATATCACATTACAATTGAATGTCGCCGGTTCAGCGACTATTAATGCATCACAGATCAATAATGGATCGTTTGACAATTGTGCAATCACTGTAAGTGGATATTCATTGAGTAAGGCAACATTTAGTTGCTCCGATGTTGGGCAAAACACGGTGACGCTCACCGTGACCGACGTTAATGGAAATAGCGATAGTAAGACCGCTATTGTTACAGTTCAGGACAATACCAAACCTATTGCCAGTTGCAGGAACATTACTGCGTGCCTGGGTCTTGATGGAACCGTTGCGATCACTCCACTGCAAATTGACAATGGTTCATCGGATGCATGTGGCGTTAGTTTGAGTCTTGATAAAACATCGTTTAACACTTCAAACGTCGGAGATAATACAGTTACGCTCACGGTAACCGATCCAAGCGGCAACTCCTCTTCGTGCACGGCTACGGTAACCGTAAAGAAAAGACCAACTGTACTTGTTTATAAAGGAGACGGATCGGAACAATATTCTGATCAGCAATTGTTAACTGCTGAATTGAGGGACCAATTAACCAACACAGTTCTAAACAGCAAACTTGTATCTTTCAATGTTGGCTCACAATCGACTTCAGGGACAACAAACGCAAGTGGTATTGCAAGTGCTAATTTAATGCTGGCACAGGACCCCACTCCGACTTATACCATTAAATCTTCATTCGCCGGCGATGCAATTTTCTCAGCATCGAATGATGAAGATGCATTCGACATATTACAGGAAGATGCAAGAGCGTACTATACAGGAACCTTGTTTGCTTCCACGGGAAGTGGTTCTACAACCACGCTCACACTAAGCGCAACGATCCGGGACATCAGCGCCGAAACAGGTGATCCTACTACTGATCCTTATGCAGGAGATATTCGAAATGCAAAGGTCACATTCATTGACCGGTCAACCAATACTGCAATTGCGACAGTCCCGATAGGTCTTGTTAATCTGGCTGATCCAAAAACAGGCACCGCAACGTATACCTGGAATGTTAATATTGGCACGGCTAACTCGCAGGATTATACGATCGGTATTGTTGTCAATAATTATTATACCCGGAATAGCTCGGCTGAAAATACGGTTGTCACAGTGTCAAAGTCATTGGATGA
>DASYSW010000737.1:0-16058 GCA_036002905.1 Chitinophagaceae bacterium | reverse complement strand
GCATTCCAGGCATTTCTATAATGTCAAAATCCCCGCCCTGTTAAAAGAGACGGGGATTCTAATATAGGGCAATGATTTATTGAACTTTGAAAAATGGACTTGCGTTCAGACTATCTTTTTCGGCCGGTTTGATAACACAGTTGGGATATTTTGACCACCCGTTAGACATTATTCCGTCCGGATTTGGAGGAACTTCCGGCAGCCCAAACGCATGCCCCAGCGCGTGGCCGACAGCACCCATCCACATATTGGGGCCATTTCCTACTAAGCCATCCAGGTTTGTCGAACTTTCAACGGCAATTCCCCTGGGAATCGTTTCATCGGGAAACGGTACGGTGGTCCAAACAAGATAAGTATAGAGAGCCGTGTCATATTTTAAGCCTAACAATTGTTGCATTTCAGATCTAGTATTAAAAAAGCCCGACGGAGAATTGTTGCTTATCTCTCCGTTATTGGAAGTATACCAACTTGAATTGTGCAGCCCTGTTATTGTATCGACAATGACTGGATTTAGTACAAAAGTTTTGCCTCCCATTTGTGTTTTATACCATTTCTGCAAATCCAATATTGTGGACCGTGCCGCTCTGTAATAGTCGGCATTGAATGTTTGATCGTTTGGAGTCAATAAAAACACTCGTAGAGAATATGGAATCGGGTCCACTGTAGGAGTGATCACCAATGCCTCTTCGTCTTTATTTTTTTTACAGTTGCTGAATATTAAAACAAACGTGCACAGTAAAATAAAGGCATAAATTCCCCTCGATAGCTGTCTCATATCTTATTTTTTAGAAATTAATAGATGAAGATGCTTATCAAATCAAAATTTTATGCCAAATACTGAGGCTTAAGGCATATGTTTCTAGATATGAAGAGAAAATGAAAATAGACGAGTAGTATTACTATCCATTTTGCGGGTATTATACCAAACTGAAGAGGCGGCTTTTTTAAAAAATAAGTTTTATTTTAAAACATCGTGGAAATATTTTCCCGTATTTTTTAGCGTTCCGCACGTGCAATTAAATCGAAAGAAAAAAATATTTTCCTCAATTAAACCTTTATGGGTAATTCAAGTCGAACCGTTCTTCTTTATTGTCAGTCATAAATGAAGTAAGACAGGACAAAATTATCTATCGTTGCGCAATCTTCGAACCCGCATTTCAAAAACACCAAATGAATAAGGAAAAAAATTTCGACGAACTGTTTCTTACACTTAATGTTTCCAAAAACTCAAAGCATACAGCGCGATCAAAATAATCATTAAGAAATAGATTGCTTCGCCCACTTTTACTTGTTTGAATTTTATAGTATATTGGAATGACATTCAAGCCACTGTTTTATGAACTCACCATCCTTAAAAACTTCTATTTGGAGTTTGATTTTTTTATCGTTGTCGATTGTTTTTCCCGATTGTAAAAAACCTGATAGCCAGACTCAAACACCAAATCAACCGCCCGTAACACCTCACAACGTTAATCTTGAGATTAAGTCGGTTGCAAAGACAGATATCAATGAAGTTGACCTGGAATATTCTGTAAAACCTGAGGGTGGAGATAAGTATTCCAATATTAAAATCGGTTGGAGTACAACCGCCGATTTCACAACGGATGATGACAGCACAACTCTTGCTGATAACACGTCTGTTGCGCTGGACGGGAAGTATCATCTCGTCGGATTGAAGCAGGCAACCACCTACTATGCGAGACTTAGTATCATACGCGATAACAAATTGACTTATTCTGAAACGAAACAATTTGAGACAGATTCGCTAAAAATTACTTTTGATACTGATATCTATCCGATCCGCGCTAACCGTAACATAGAAGGCAATTATTCTTTATTTACAAATTTCACGGCAAGTCCTCAGGTAATAGATCCCGATACGTCTGTTGTCAAGTTGCTTCTTGGTAATTATGAATGTAAGATCTCCAGCGATGAAGGCTATCTTATATTATATAATATTCCGGAAAATGTTCCTCCCGCAGATGGCTATACATTAACATTAGTGAGAAAACATTTGACAGGAGCTGCTCCCGCACCAGTCAATCTGATGAGAGGATTGTGGTCAGAAGTTCAGGCTCCGGATGTGCCTTTAGCTGCGGGTACAGGGTATGAAAACAATGGGATCGGCTTCTATGGCACGTGCCACTCCGATCAGAAGGGCTATATGATTGGAGGGGTCTATCTCCATCCCTTGAGTATCAGCGGTGCTGAAGCCGGCGGTCCTTTTGTGATTCGTGAATTTGATGGTCAAACCCTGCAATGGGCGGAAACATCACCGGTGAACCCACGATTATATGAGAACCCGATTTGCTACTATTACAATAATAGTATTTATGTGATAGGAGGTAAGACGCGATATCCAACAGACGGCGATTTTTTTGTAAAAACAATGTGGCGGCTTGACCTAGCAAGCATGACATGGATTTCAATGGACACGTTGCCTTATCCCGGTATATTTAATCAGGCAAGTTTTGAACTTGATGGCGAATGGTATATCGGAATGGGTCTTGATTCAGCAAACCGTAGTCTTTGTTGTGGAGATCCGCTTCCCTCAAAAAAATTTTGGAAATACAGTCCTTCGACCAATATATGGACTCAATTGGCAGATTTTCCCGGGGGCAGTATGAATTACCCAAGCTGTTTTACAATTGGCTCCGAGGCATATGCTTTTTACGGAGCTATTCCAAACACACCAAATCCGGGATCTGAAACTGATTATAGCGAAGAACTTTGGAAATATAATCCGGTAATGAATCAATGGACCCAAATTTCAATTCCCTCCAATGGACCGCCACCCGGCGAGAAGTATCAAATATTTGCTTATAACGGGAAAGCCTATTTCTTAACCGGTCAACTAAGAGTGTTTGATGGATCCAGCTATAGCTTTAACGGTCCAAACCCCTCGCTTGAATATGATCCTGTAAGCAACACGTTTAGTCAGGTTGCTACCAATTCAACAGGTGGCATCTTACAATTACTGTATTCAAAGGACGATAAATTTTATTTTCAAGCTGATGCTTTTGGGTATATCACAAACATCCCCAACAAAACCAACCTCTTTATTCCTGATAAATAAATTTTGACAGGAAGTAGTTGCGTCTTGCTTGTCGGCATGACCGACAGCTTTTAGGGGCCAGTGTTATTTCAGATCTCAATAAATCTCACATGCAATACTTGCCCTTTGTTGCCCTTCGCTCAAGCAACTACGGCAGTCGAAGAGTGCGACGCAACGGACGCTAATGGTATTAATGCGGCTGGCAACATAATCGAATTAATAATTAATAATGAGAAAAGATTGGTTCGCCCTTCACATTGTTCAGTGTCCTCGCAATGACGAAATCCCCAGGTTTGCGATGGCATTCGGTGATTTGAACCTTCTTTTCTATCTTTCGTTATCATTTATCATCTATGCGCATCATTCCTTTGGCCATCTCTACCGTCGCAACGATCCTTCTTATTTTTTTGCTGAATAAAAAATGGGGCGCAATTCCGCCACTGGGCAAATTTTTAAGTCCACAGCATGGGTTTTGGCAAAACGCTGAGGCAATAAATGCTGATTTTGATGATCATTTAAAATTTCCGGGCCTCAAAGGAAACGTGAATGTATATTTTGATGAAAGGTTAGTGCCGCATGTATTCGCCGCCAACGATGAGGATCTCTATTTTGCCCAGGGATATTTGCATGCAAAGTTTCGCCTTTTTCAAATGGAACTGCAGACCATGTATGCAGCGGGACGACTGACCGAGATCATTGGAAACAATCCGGCGATCATTAAAGTAGACCGGGAAACAAGACGCAGTGGGATGGTGTTTGCCGCTGAAAATGCATTGAAAGAGTTTGAAGAGGATCCTGCGAGCAAACTTGTATGCGATGCTTATACCGCTGGCGTGAATGCATACATTGAAAACCTGCCGCAATCGCAATTGCCGATAGAGTATAAGCTGCTTGATTTTAAACCTGAGAAATGGAGTAACCTGAAGATTGCCCTTTTTCTCAAGCAAATGAGCCGCACATTGGCGGGAGAGGTCGATGATCTTGAACTCTCAAATGAAAAAGGAGTGATCCCTTTCTCCGAATTCAAAATTTTGTATCCGCAAGTACCTGATTCGCTGATACCGATAGTACCCGCAGGAACTAAATTTGATGCAGCCAGCATCGTGCCGGTGAAACCTGCAACCGCTGATTCACTTTATTTTGGTGAAAAGGATACGTCAACACATGTTACGGAAGTAATAAAACAAGATCCCAATAATGGAAGTAATAACTGGGCAGTGGCAGGAATAAAAACGAAAAGCGGTGCCCCGATACTTTGCAATGATCCACACCTCGACCTTACGTTTCCCTCGATCTGGTATGAAATGCAACTGAACAGTCCCCATGTAAATGTGTATGGCGCAACATTTCCGGGCAGCCCCAACGTTATCATCGGGTTTAATGATAACATTGCCTGGGGTGTTACCAATGCACAGCGTGATGTAAAAGATTTTTATGAAATAAAATTCAAAGACGATACAAGGCGGCAGTATTGGTTCAACAATCAGTGGCTAAATACACAAATACATATTGACACTTTAAAGGTGCGCGGCGCAAGTAATATTTATGATACAGTTGCTTACACGGTGTTTGGGCCGGTCATGTTTGATAAAAGCTTTGCAGATTCGCTGGCACCGGGTAAAGCTATCGCTTGCCGCTGGGCTGCACACGACGCGAGTAATGAAGGGTTGACGTTTTATAAGCTGAACCGTGCAAAGAACTATGATGATTACTTCGATGCTATAAAACATTTTACCTGCCCGGGACAGAATTTTGTGTTTGCAGCGAAGAGTGGCGACATTGCGATATGGCAACAGGCAAAATTTCCGGCACGCTGGTATGGACAGGGGTTGATGATCATGCCTGGTGAAGACAGTAGTTATATGTGGCAGGGCTATATTCCGCAGTATGAAAATCCACACGCCGTCAATCCTGCACAGGGTTACCTGGTAAGTGCCAATCAACGACCAGCTGATACGGCCTATCCATATTTTATTCCGGGCAACTATATTAACGCAAGAGCTATATCAATTAACCATCAGTTGCAAAGTATGGAGCAGATAACAGTTGATGATATGAAGCGATTGCAGAACGATTATTTTAATGTAACAGCAGAGGATGCGAGGCCGTTGCTATTGAAATATTTGAGGGAAAAAGATTTGAATGAAGACTCGAAAAAGTATTTGGATATTATTCGCAATTGGGATCTGCGGGCATCACCTGATTCAAAAGGGCAGACAGTATATCAATTATGGTGGGATAGTTTAGCGCATGAAATCTGGGCCGACGAATTATTAAAAGTGCAACCGGTAGTAGTTGTGCCTAACCAGCAAACATTATTGGAAGCGTTGTTGAAAGATTCTGCATTTAAATATGTAGACAATATCAATACACCACAAAGGGAAACTTTGTACGACGATGTGACAGCGGCTTTCCAGAAAGCTTCTATTGAATTAGCAAAGGAGGAAAGAGCAGGAACGCTGGAATGGACGAAGCACAAATCGCCAAGAATATATCATTTGCTCAGGAGTAGCCTGATGCCATTTTCGGAAGCGATCCCTGTCGGTGGGAATGGAGATATTATCAACGCAACTACGAAGTCGCATGGTCCAAGCTGGAGGATGATCGTGCAATTGACAGAGAACACGGAGGCATATGGAGTCTATCCCGGTGGACAAAGCGGAAATCCCGGCAGTAAATTCTATGATGATTTTGTCAGTACATGGACAAAGGGACAGTATTATTCTCTATGGATCATGAAAAGGACGCAAACCGGAGATCCGAGGGTGAAGTGGAGGATGAGTTTTACCGCGAAGTGATCCAGACTCGATTCAATATTAAGAAAGTGCAATTGGGAAATTTTGAAATTAGATAGAAAGAATAAATTCTTAAATAAATTAACCTTAATCCTAAACTGAAATTCGACACGATGGGAAAGAATTAAAAATGAGAACAAAGAAATTTGCAGTGGCAATACTAAACGTTGTGAACGAGCTGCCAAACCGGAGGAGTGCAAACATCATCGGTAACCAATTAGGAAGATCTGCATCTTCTGTTGCGTCACATTACCGGGCTGCCTGTCGCGCCCGATCGCATGCAGAATTTATTTCAAAAATTGGGATTGTCGAAGAAGAGGCAGATGAGTCGACATTCTGGCTTGATATCCTTCCTGACACAAAGAATTCCACAGTAAAATTAACCATTCCATTGCTTAGCGAGGCGAGAGAGTTAACTGCGATTTTTACTGCGGCAAGCAAAACAGCTAAACAGAATAGGACAGAAAAGATTTCCCAATTTCCCAATCCCAAAATTCCAAAATCACAATGAAATTACTTGTCGCGATCATACTAACTGCTTTACTTTCTTTTGTTGGCGGCTTATATCTCCCCTGGTGGAGTATTGCCATCGCTGCGTGTGTTTCTGTTTTGTTGATCCCACTTGGAAGCGGCAGAGCTTTTCTGGCTGGTTTTGGCGGTGTATTTCTATTATGGTTCCTGCTTGCACTGTGGATCGATATAAAGAATCAGCATATTCTTTCGCGAAAGATCGCTGAGATATTCCCACTTGGTGGTTCGTCATTTGCAATCATCCTTGTCACTGCGGTTATCGGTGCATTGGTGGGTGGATTGGGAGCATTAAGTGGAAGTTACCTAAGGAAAAGGTGAAGACCTGTAGCCTCGCTTTTAAACGACTAAGCCACGAATACACAAAGGAACACCAAGGCTTAATGGATATTGATGTCTTAGATTCTTTGTGGCTAAATTTTACTGATGGGGTGGTCCTGATTTCTATTTTCGCTAACATTTCCCAACCTAAATTCGTCCTACCAAGTACTATGAGACGAGTTTTACTTATCCTTGCCTTTACTGTTGTTCATTCTATTGCTTTTGCCGGCAAGATCTCCGGGTCAGTTACTGATGAAAGGAGACAACCACTTCCTTATTCGTCTATTCTTGTAAAAGGAACGACACTTGGCACTACAGCAAATAGCCAGGGAAGATATTTATTAAACCTCGAACCCGGCACCTATACGATAGTCTGCCAGCACGTGGGTTATTCGCGGGAAGAAAAAACGGTCATTATTAATCAGGAAAGCATGACCCTGGATTTCCAATTGCATGTGCAGCAATTGACCATGGCAGAAGTGATCGTAAAAAAAGGAGAAGACCCGGCCTATGAAATTATCAGGCAGGCTATTAAAAAAAGAAGCTACTATCAAAAGCAGTTGGCAAATTTTCAGTGTGAAGTTTATACCAAGGGACAATTGAAGTTGCGTGACTTCCCTAAAAAATTCATGGGTCAGAAAGTTGATTTTGAAGACAACGATACAAGTAAACAGAAAACAATTTTTTTGTCTGAAACCATTGCAACTTATTCCGTTGCAAAACCGGATAAGAGAAAAGTACAAGTCATTTCGACAAAAGTGAGTGGTCAAAGCAATGGTTATGGTTTGAGTGCACCCGAGATCTATTCCTTCTATGACAACAACATAAAGATCGGGACCAACTTAAATCCGCGTGGGTTTATTTCACCCATATCCAGCAGTGCGTTGAGTTATTACCGCTATCATTTTGAAGGAAGCTTTTTTGAAGATGGAAAGGAGATCGGGCATATTAAAGTGATACCCAAACGAAAATACGAGCCGTTATTTTCCGGTTTTATAAATATTGTGATTGATGATTGGCGTATTCATTCTGTTCAACTGCAGTTGACAAAGCAATCACAAATGCAATTGATCGATACGCTGGAGCTGGATCAGCTATATGTACCTTATAATAATGATGTATGGGTGATCAAAAACCAGGTCATTTATCCCGCGATCAACATTTTTGGCTTCGACGCGTACGGAAGCTTTGTCAATGTATACTCAAAATTTAATGTCGATGCGAAGTTTGAAAAAAATTTTTTTAACAGTACGGTCATGAAATATGAGGATAGCTCCAATAAAAAGAAAGAGAGCTACTGGGAGACGGCAAGACCTATCCCATTACGACCGGAAGAGGTGGCAGATTACAAAAAGAAAGACAGCTTGGAGCAGGCAAGAAAAGATCCAAAGTACCTGGATTCAATTGATCGGAGACGTAATAAACCCACGGTCATGAAATTTCTTGCATCAGGCTATACTGTAAGCCGGCAAAAGACAAGGTCAACCTATTTTTTTAATTCATTGCTGAACTCAGTCAACTTTAATACTGTTGAAGGCTGGGTTGTCAATCTAAGTGGTACTTATAGCAAGAGACTGGATACAACCCTTATTTCTCATCGAAGTATTTTTATAAGCCCTGAGCTTCGCTACGGTTTTAGCAATAGACATTTTAATGCATCCCTGGCCGGGGCGTACAATTTTGGCAAAAAGTATTCGAATGTGATCAGCATTTCCGGTGGAAAAAGAGTTTATCAATTCAATAATGCAGGGCCCATAATACCGCTTTACAACATGCTTGCCTCATTGTTGCGAGAAAGAAACTATATGAAGATCTATGAAGCGTGGTTTGGTCGTGTGAGTTACTCAAGATCCCTTGACGAAGGTTTCAACGTTTTTGCAAATTTTCAATACCAGGACAGAATACCGTTGAACAACACAACCGATTATACATGGAATAATAGGAAAGATGTTGAGTACACACCAAATTATCCCACGGAATTAACGAGCTCAAATATTCAACGTCACCAGGCTTTTACCGGCACCGTAGGAATTAGCTGGCAGCCAGGAAATAAATATGTCGAATTGCCGGAGAGGAAGATCAGTATCGGTTCAAAGTATCCGCATTTCTCTCTGTCTTACACCAAAGGATTCAAAAACATTTTTGGCAGTGATATCAAATACAATAAATGGCAGTTTCGTGTAAACGACAATATTAACCTGAAACTGGCGGGGGTTTTCAGTTATGCATTTAGTCTGGGTGGCTTCTTGAATCATGACAGCGTCAATATTCCAGACTATACTCATTTCAACGGCAACCAAATTATTGTTGCATCTCCTTACTTAAATAGCTTTCAATTAGCACCTTATTATAAGTACAGCAACACAGAAAGTTTGTATACAACATTTCATGCCGAATACCATCTCAATGGTTTTTTGACAAATAAGATTCCCCTGTTCCGAAGTTTAAACTGGCATCTTGTTGGCGCAACAAATGCATTTTATGTGAACGAGAAAAATAATTACGTCGAGGCATCCGTCGGCCTTGAAAATATTTTTAAGATCCTTCGCGTCGATTTTGTCTGGGGATTTGAACAGGGCAGAAGGCCGGACACCGGATTTCGTATTGGTTTGAATGGATTGATAACAGGAGGCGGGAGTAATCAGTAGTGAGTGGCCACTGGTCAGTGGTGAGTGGTAAGTGGGGACTGTGCCAGATTCACAATTGACCATTGACCATTCACCATTCACAATAGCCTATCTTTGCGTCGCTTTAAAATTTCGCCTCCCGCCGATGGCGGGACAATTGGGTTTTATATATTATTGAATTTGGTTCAGCCTGCAACTGTCCAATTTTTAAAAATTTCCCGGTAAATCGGGATCAAATTCAGAGGTGATGACTTTACACAACCGTGTCTCCCGAAAGGAGCTAAAGGAGCGCATCCTTAACGATCCTACTTCACGCACCACCGTTTCTTTTTACTTTTATTTTAAAATCGCTGATCCGCCTGCCTTTCGAAATTCTTTATACAAGGCCCTGGGCGCAATGGGCGTAATGGGAAGGATTTACCTGGCACACGAGGGTATCAATGCGCAGGTAAGTGTTCCCACGGAGAATCTTGATGCATTTAGAAATTATCTTTATTCTATTGAGCCTTTGCATGGATTGCGATTGAATATTGCTGTAGACGACGATGGGAAATCATTTTATGTACTGGATATCAAGGTAAGAAAGAATATTGTTGCAGATGGCATTACCGATCCCACATTTGACATGGCTAATAAAGGCAAATACGTAAATGCCCAACAATTCAACGAATTGACCAACGATCCCCACACGATCGTGATCGATATGCGCAATCATTACGAGTATGAGGTGGGCCACTTCGAAAAAGCTATTGAAATTCCCAGCGATACTTTTCGTGAGCAGC
Source organism: Chitinophagaceae bacterium (assembly GCA_036002905.1). Lineage (GTDB taxonomy): Bacteria > Bacteroidota > Bacteroidia > Chitinophagales > Chitinophagaceae > VBAU01. The sequence continues at coordinate 5,950 of DASYSW010000737.1, read as the reverse complement.
TACCCATGGCGGTTGACATGATGAATGACAAAGCAGACAAAAACATTATCATGTATTGTACGGGTGGCATTCGCTGTGAAAAGGCCTCGGCCTATATGCTGCACAAAGGTTTCAAAAATGTTTTCCATTTGGAGGGTGGGATTATACATTATACTAACCAGGTAAAGCAAATGGGGTTGCCCAATAAATTTCACGGAAAGAATTTTGTTTTTGATCAACGTTTAGGCGAAAGAATCACCGATGAGATCATTGCCCAATGTCACCAGTGCGGCAAACCGGCCGACACCCATGTGAACTGCGTAAATGATGCCTGCCACTTACTTTTTATTCAATGCGATGAATGCAAAGAAAAGTATGAGGGTTGTTGCAGTAAGGAATGCCAGGAGGTGATCCATCTGTCTATTGAAGAGCAGAAGAAATTGAGGGCCGGTGTTGACAAGGGAAGAAATGTTTTTAATAAATCCAGGGTAAAGAAGCAGCAATTTAAAAAGTAAGGTGTCACCAAAGGCGCCAAGAGATAAATACGAAAGTCGCAACCTGTCCCGGAGATTAACCTATCACCTTAGTAACCCTTAGACAAAAATAATTCTACCTTATATTGGCTTATTCGGGTTGAAAGTTTTTTAAATAACGTAATAAGCTATGTTGTGGGTGGGCTGCTGTTATTACTAAGGTAATAAGGTAATTCATTCTACACTACACGCGCCGACTGACTTGACTCTTTGGCGTTCTTATTTGGTCCTCGACTGTGGGCCTGCTTCACTGCCGCAATGCAGGCCGGGAAGCTTTTGCGTTCTTTGCGTTCCTTGCGCCTTTGCATGAAACTTTCCTCCATTATTCCTTAATTTCGGCTACTGAATGGTCGTGAAAAAGATAATCATCATACTTCTTTGTATTTGTTTCTTTCTAAACATCACAGGTTATCATATCATTTTTTATTTGCGGCAGGAGGGAATGAAGGCTCAAATGAGAGAAACCATTCGCATGCAGACGTATAGCGAGCACGAGACTGATTTTGTTTTTGGTGTAAACGATAAACATTCGATCGATCAATTGGACTGGGAAGGTGATAAGGAATTTAGGTTTAACGGCGAAATGTATGACGTGGTTGAGAAAAAGATCGAAGACGGGGAACTGATCATTCGTTCTATTGCCGATAAGCGCGAAACAGCCTTGTTGAACAAATTAAAAGATCATTGGGATCGAAATGAAAAGAGCAATAAAGTAGCCGATGAACTTTTTCAAATTCTACAGTCATTGTTTCATCCGTCAAAAGCAGAAGAACTTGTGTTAATTAAACCTACATTGGATACAATTTCGTTTATGTCACCTCCGTTACCGTCACAGGTAATAAAGACCCCTACACCACCTCCCAGGTGTTGAGTTGTCTTAGTCTTTCAAAAGGGATCATTTATTCAGAATTTATAAAGATGCGTCTACTGATTGCAGGTGTGGCCTGCATGCTATTCGTGGGACTTGTCAAAAATTGTTTAGCGCAGGAAACAGACACAATTCCTGTGCTGAAGGAAGTTGTTGTCTCGGGTATTCGCACTTCATTGGTAAAAGAAACGAGTTTCAATATTCAGGCCTTATCGGTCGGTACGATCAGGCAAAGCGGTGCGCTCAATGTTTCAGACGCTTTATCAAAGCTGCCGGGCATCAGTCAATTAACTACAGGGCCCGCTATTACGAAACCTGTCATTCGGGGATTGTATGGAAATCGTGTGTTGGCCGTGCTGTCAGGTTTGAAATTTGATAACCAGCAATGGCAGGATGAACATGGCCTTGGTCTAAATGATGTTGGGATCGATCGCATCGAGGTGATCCGGGGGCCGGCATCATTACTATATGGTTCGGAAGCGATCGGCGGCATCCTGAATATTATCGAAGAATCACCGAATAAACCGGGTGAAAAGAATGGTGACGTGAAAGTGGGGTTATTTTCTAACACATATGGGTTGTCCGTGGATGGAGGAATAAGGTCAGCCAGTGAGAACAAGAACTGGGGCATTAGGGCAGGACTGAATTCCAACGCAGATTACTCCGAGGGAGACAATAACAGGATACAGAACAGCCGGTTTGCGGGATACTACCTGAAGGGTTCGTATGGATTTATAAAAAGCAAGTGGACAAGCACAAATCATTTTATGAGCTCACTTGACAATTTTGGGTTCATTACCGCAGATAATTCAAACAGCTTTCTTTACGACGGAAGATGGAGCCGTAGCATGAAAGGACCGCACCATACGGTTTTTCTCAACATCTTGTCTTCGCAAAATAAGATCAGCCTGGAAAAGTCAAGCCTTGACGTTAATGTGGGTTTTCAATCCAATCTTCGCCTCGAAGACGAAGGTGACAATCACATTAGCCTGAATATGCTGCTGAGTACTTTTTTGTGGCATGTAATGTGGAACAAACAACTGACTTCAAGTACTGAACTGGTTCTGGGTAATAATTCACAATTTGAAAATAATACCAACTACGGTTCACGCATTATCATTCCCGACGCAAACACTGTGGAAAGTGGTTTTTCAGCATTTATAAAAAGCAAAAAAGAGAAATTGGTCTTTGAAACTGGCTTAGGTTTTTCAGTAAGAAATATTCATACGTTTGAAACACCTGGAGTAAACACACCCGATAAATCGATCGCCCCTTTTAATAAAACGCTGCCGTGTTTGAATGGCTCCGTTGGTTTTGCATGGAATCCCACCAGCAACTGGAACTTAAAAACAAATGTTGGTACCGGTTTTCGCTCCGGGAACCTGGCAGAGTTATCATCAGATGGTTTGCATGAAGGAACATTGCGTTATGAGATCGGGGATCCCAATTTGAAAATTGAACAAAATATCAATGGCGAAGTTTCTGTTAACTACACGGCAAGGTATTTTCAATTTTCAATTGCCGCATATCTCAATCATTTTGTCAATTATATCTACTTGTCGCCGACCGGCACCCAATACCTGGGATTTGATGTGTTCCGATACGAACAATTTGATGCAAATCTCTATGGCAGTGAATCGATGCTGGCGCTCAATTTTCCCTTTTATGAAAGATTAAGACTCGAAACAAATTTTTCTATTGTCACCGGGAAATTATCGGATGGAACGTACCTTCCATTTATTCCCCCCGTAAAATGGACGCAACAATTGCAGTTCAAATTTGAAAACGGAAAGCGGTTAAATAATGTTTACTTTTTCGTAATGGCCGAAGAACATTTTGCACAGGATCACCCGGCTGAATTTGAAACCCCAACCGATGCCTACTGGTTGTTAAATGCAGGCCTGCATGGAAACTGGCAGACAAAAAATCGCACATTTATCTTTAGTATTACCGGTAACAATTTATTGAACAGAAACTATTATGATCATCTTTCAAGATTTAAGGAATATGGCATTCACAATATTGGAAGAAACATCATTATTCACGTGGCGATCCCGTTTACCATTCACAAATAAACGATCATTATGAAGATCACATTCAAAAAAAGCATTTTGTTTTTAGTCCTTGCTTTCAGTATTATTTCTTTTTCGTGTGAGAAAGATGAAATGGTACCTCCAACGATTGATTTTACAACAGGCACCGGCTATACATCGGCGGATTCGCATATTGCAGTCGATACGGATTTCAAGATCGGCGTGACTGCAAAACGGACCGAAGACAAGGACGATCTGAAGACGTTTGTCGTGACAGTATCTTACGATGGCGGGGCAGAGGGTACAATCGACAATGTGACTATTCCTTCGGCACAGGCCGGCGAGTTTACAAAGGACTATGACCTTACGACTCGTAATACTCCTGGTACAGAAAAATTTTCATTTACAGTAACAAACAGGGATGGGTTGGTCAGTACCAAGGCAATAACTATAACGGTACCTTAAAGAAGTCAAAAAGTCAAAATGAAAAATGAGGGAGGTTGAATTTTGACTTTTGAATTTTTACTTTAAACTGATCCACTTAACACACACAGGATTGCCAGCTTTGATTTTTTTCCCCGAATCGCTGAGCAGTCCTGTTTGTTTATCCACCTTAAAGATGACGATGTCGTCGCTTTCCTGATTGGCGACGAGTAAAAAATTCCCGGAAGGATCAAAATTGAAATTGCGAGGAGTTTTGCCAAGAGTGGATTGATGAGCAACTAAAGCGATCGATCCATTTTTTTGATTGATCTTGTAAATGGCGATAGTATTGGACTCGCCGCGATTGGATGCATATAGAAATTTCCCATCTGCTGAGACATGAATGTCGGCGCTGCCAATTGATCCCATATAATCGGGCGGAAGAGCCGACGCGTTTTGGAACAAGGTGAATACGCCATTTTTATAACTATAAGCGGAAATTGTTCCCGTCAGTTCCTCAATGAGGTAAGCGTATTTATTGTTTGGGTGGAACGTAAGATGCCTGGGACCAGCCCCTGCCTTTACCATCACAAAAGGAGAAGGTGCTTCTGCAAGTTTTCCATTTTTTTCGTCAAAGGAGTAGGCCATTACTTTGTCTGTCCCCAGGTCCGCAGCAAATAAATATTTATTATCAGCGGAGAAGATTGCGCAATGCATATGCGGGCTTGTCTGCCTTTCCGTGTTGACGCTATAGCCCGTTTGCTGGATAACAGTTGCAGGGGAATCGAGTCCTCCATTTTCTTTGATCGGCAAAACTGATAAAGTGCCGCTTGTATAATTTGCTATGGCGACCCATTTATCGGTTTTATCCACTGATACATAGCACGGGTCATCACCGCCGGATTCTTGCACGTCAATAAATGAAAGTTTGCCTTGTTGTTTGTCAAATGCAAAAGAAGACACTTTGCCGCCTTTTCCCTTGTCCGCGTTTTCGTTGACAGCATACACAAATTTTTCATCCGGTGAAATGGCAAGATAGGAGGGGTTCGATGTTTTGACCATGCTTACGGAATCAAAATCACCGGTGGTACTGTTGAACCGATATACATAAACGCCTTCACTTTTGCCACTGGTGTAGGTCCCAATCAAAAGATAACTTTCATTTTTTTGTGCGTAGGAAACAAAATAGAATGTTACCAGGGACACAAGCAGTATATTTTTTCTCATCCCCGAATATAGGGGATTCTGAATTGTGTTGTCGCGGAGATATAGAATTTTGCGTCTCCGCGAGGGCATTAAAACCGTTACGTTAGGAACTGTTTAGGTTGTCCTTATCTCTATGCCAATTGGCAGGGTTGTTAATAATGTTTTGCCGAACGTTTGATAATTCTTTTGCCGAATGAATGATCCTATCGTGGAACCTGCTTTGCCATTCAAATTCAATTTGGTTTATTGTTGAAAATGTTTTTACCGAGGCTTTATATCCCCGAATTATAGAGGCCAGATTTTTTGACTGTGGCCCAAATTTATTTGTAGTCCACTCACACAAATACGGCGGATTAACAAAGACGATTCCATGGACATGATCTGGCATAAGAACAAATTCATCCAACTCGACAAAAGGAAAATGAAGGGGTATTTCCATCCAATTCTTGTGCGCAATGGCACCAATTGGTGTTGATTGCAGACACGCAACATTTTGGGCGTCTGTAACCATTATCCGGCCAAAATAATTTTCTCTATTCTTCGTGCAGATGGTGATAAAATATAGTCCTTGGGAAGCATAATCCCAGGTTTGTAGCCGGATTGAGGAGATTCGATATTTATTTAGAAATTTATCCATTCTGGTGGAGAGACGCAAAATGTTGCATCTCGGCCGCACATAAATTTCCAAAGGATTTCAAATTTTCCAATGCCTCGACAACGATATTAAAACGTGATTAAACCGTGATTTTCTACAGTCGCTTAAAGGTTTTTTCACCGGCAGACGCAAAAATTTGCGCCTCTGCACATAGAATCTAGACGCTTTCTAAAATTTAACAACTTCCCAAAAAACCTTTTTAGGTTTCAGGTCTTTATCAAACAACAATGGATGATCCTTTCTTCCGCGGACG
>DASYSW010000736.1:0-10996 GCA_036002905.1 Chitinophagaceae bacterium | reverse complement strand
GATAATAAGACACAAAAAATGCATAGCGGCGCCGAAAACTTTGATAAACTTCAATACTTGTTTACCCAGGGTTTTTATTATCAATACAGCCGGAATATGCTTCAGAAAAATAATGGCAATGGTACTTTCAGCGAGGTGGGGCAACTGTCTGGCATTTCTAACACCGACTGGAGCTGGGCGGCGCTGTTTGCAGATTATGATAACGACGGTTATAAAGACCTTTTTGTTACCAATGGCTATGTGAAGGACTACACCGACATGGATTTTCTCAAGTATTCGGTTGACAGGTTAATTCGCTCCAAACATGGCGAAACTGTCGATGCCATTCCTGAGTATATAAAAAAAATGCCGACGATCCGGATACCCAAAGCAATCTTTCGGAACAACGGTGATGAAACATTTACCAGGAAAACCAAAGAATGGGGATTGGATAATCCCTACGTTTCCGCAGGCGCTGCCTACGCCGACCTGGATAATGACGGTGATCTTGATTTAGTGATTAATAACTCCAATGATTATGCAGGTATTTATGAAAATAACAGTGAGCAACTTGTAAAAAATAATTTTTTGAAGATCAAACTCCTTGGCGAAGAAAAAAATAAGTGGGGTATTGGTAGCAAAGTTACCTTGTATAGTAAAGGCAATAAATATTATCAGGAAGAAATGCCGGTGAGAGGTTTTGAGTCATCTGTTGATCCGGTTTTAAATTTCGGTATCGGGAAAGCACCCAGTGTTGATTCAGTTGTGATCATATGGCCCAATGATAAAGTGCAAGGGCTAAAAAATGTAAAAGCCAATCAAACAATTTCTGTCAACATAAAAGATGCGTCAACAACCCGGGTTTATGATTCAACAGTCGTTGCATCCAATTATTTTATACAACAGCCGGCATTTAATTTTACTCACACTGAAGATCAATTTAATGACTTTACGGTGCAGCCGTTGCTCATAAATTATTTATCCCGGCAGGGACCTTGTATGGCAAAAGCGGATGTGAACGGTGATGGGAGAGAGGATATATTTATCGGGGGCGCCAAAGGACAGCCGGGCAGGCTGTTTCTTCAATCGGCCAATGGAAATTTTACAGCAAGTTCTCAATCCGCATTTACAAAAGACTCTTTGTCGGAAGATGTAGCCGCTGAATTTTTTGACGCAGATAGAGACGGTGATTTGGATCTGATCGTGGGCAGCGGCGGCTACGAGTTTAATGAAAACGATGCTGCGTTTGAGGACAGGCTTTACCTGAACAATGGTAAAGGCATTTTTACTAAAAAGGCGAACGCATTGCCACTCATTCATATTAGTAAAGGTTGTGTAAAAGCGGCTGATGTGGATGGTGATGGTGATATGGATCTGTTTGTCGGTGGACGCCTGGTCCCGGGAAAATATCCAACTTCACCGGGAAGCTTTTTGCTGTTGAATGATGGCAAAGGAAACTTCACCGATGCGACTAATAGGATTGCCCCGGATTTAAAAAATCTCGGAATGGTTACCGATGCCTTGTGGATAGACATCAATAAAGATGGCAAAAGGGATTTGATTGTGACAGGCGAATGGATGCCGATAAAAGTTTTTATCAACAACGGCAAGGTGCTGACAGACGAAAGCAGCAAGTATATAAATTTTCCCGGCAACGGATGGTGGAATAAAATTTATGCCGATGATTTTGATGGCGATGGAGATACAGACCTGGTGATTGGTAATGTCGGTCTCAACACACAATTTCATTCAAGTGAAAAAGAGCCTTTACAACTTTATTACAAAGATTTCGATGGCAACGGTTCCATAGATCCCGTATTCTGCTATTATATCGACGGTGTTTCCTATCCAGCCAATTCAAGAGACGACCTGGCGGACCAGTTGCCTATGGTCAAGAAAAAATTCCTGGAGTACCGCGAGTATGCCAATGCAACCATCAGCGATGTTTTTAGTCCTGACCAGCTAAATGATGCAAAAGTGCTGACTGTATCGGAACAATCTACTCTTTATTTGCAGAACGATGGCGAAAAAGGCTTTAGTAAAAAAACTTTGCCGATCGAAGCCCAGTATGCACCAGTCTATGCGATTATTTCCCTTGATGCAAATAAAGATGGAAAACCGGATTTATTGCTTGCTGGTAATAATTCCTGGACGAGAATAAAGTTTGGGCGTTATTCCGCAAATCATGGAATTTTATTGATAGGGGATGGCAAAGGGAATTTTAGTTACGTTCCCCAAACGCAAAGCGGGCTAAATGTCCGGGGTGATGTTCGAAGTATGTTGCAGATAAAAACAGGCAGTGCAGTGAGTGTTTTTTTTGGAATGAATAACGCTTCGGTAATAAGCTACCGGCTTAAGTAATTGCCTGTGTTTTTCATTATTTTGATGTGGATCATTTTACTGACCCTTTCGAATAATCGTTCAGTCTCAAAAGGCAAAAATTTGTTTTCATCATTTGACTATTTAAATCTTCAAAACATGCAAACACAACGCAGGTCTTTTTTAAGAAAGTTCTTCGGCTCAATGGCAGCTGTAACAGGAATTGGATTAACCGCTAATGCAAGAATTAATCCTACTGACGAAAAAGAAGTATCTAATGTGGTTTATGACCAGGAGGTTCCTTTGTTTTCGGGGAATACCAAGTTAGGTAATCTTGTTTTTATCGCTGGCAAGGGTGCGCACTTCCAGGGTGATATCAAGGCACATACGGATCATGTTTTAAAAGAACTGGAAAAGGAATTAATCATTGCCGGTTCTTCAATGAAGAAAGTATTAAGAGTAACGGTGTATCTGAATGACATAGCAGATTACCAGGCTATGAACGAAGTATACAAGGGTCGTTTTGGAGACAAGCCACCCACACGCTCAACAGTTGCCGTGGCAAAAGGTGGTGTACCGGGCGACTCCCTGGTCGAAATGGATTGCATTGCCTACATATAAGCTATGGCCGATCAACGAGTAAAGATCGCAAACAAAGAATTGCAACGAAATCACACAACGGTAATCGATACGTTGAGCAGTAAATACCGCGAGATGAACCTATCAACATCACACATAGATATTGAATGCCATTCCAAACAAAATTGCGGTTCAATTATTAAATTTTCTTTAAGCGCATTTATATTCCTGTTATTTATTATTGTCTTTGCACAATGTAGAGGAAGGTCAGGCTTACCCGATGGTGATGCAGACAAGGGTGGCCTTTTTTTGCCCGGAAATTTTGAAGCCGTTGTTGTTGTTGACAGTATTGGCGGTGCCAGGCATTTGGCTGTGAATGATAATGGGGACATCTATGTAAAGCTAAGAAACGCCTACGCCGACGGAGGTAATGTTGCGCTGCGTGATGAAGATAATGATGGCAAAGCTGATATCATCAAAAAATTTTCGGTGTATGTGGATTCGTTCGGATATGGTACTGCGATGCGCATACACGATGGCTATCTTTATTACAGCTCATCAGGCGATGTATATCGTTGTAAATTAAGACCTGGTAAATTGCTTCCTGATACAAATGCGGAATTGATTCTACGAGATGACTTTTCACACGATCCTCATGGTTTTAATCATACCGCGAAGCCGATAACATTTGATGACAAAGGAAATATGTATGTTCCTTTTGGTTCACCGTCTGATGTATGCCAGGTATTTGACAGGATACCTGAATCACCGGGTCAGGATCCCTGTCCTCAATTAGAAGAACATGCGGGCATCTGGATGTTTGATCCTAATAAGAAAAATCAAACTATTAGGGATGGCAAACGCTTTGCAACAGGCATCCGGAGTGCTGTTGCGATCACCTGGAACCCTGTTGACAAAAACATCTATATTGTCCAGCACGGTCGTGATGATTTACACAGGACATGGCCTGCAAAATATACGAAATGGCAAAGTGCATTATTACCGGCAGAAGAATTCTTAAAAATCAGAGAAGGTGCAAATGCGGGCTGGCCTTATTATTACTACGACCAGATGCAGGGCAAAAAACTTTTGAATCCTGAATATGGAGGTGACGGTAAGAAGGAAGGCAGCGGCAGCAAGTACGAACAACCACTGCTAGCGTTCCCTGGTCACTGGGCCCCAAACGATTTGTTGTTTTACACCGGTGACCAATTTCCTGAACATTATAAAAATGGAGCCTTCATTGCTTTTCATGGTTCTACTATACGGGGACCTTATTCGCAGGCCGGCTATTTTGTAGGTTTTGTTCCTTTCAAAGATGGGAAACCCTCGGGTCAATGGGAAGTTTTTGCTGATGGTTTTGCGGGCATGGATACTATTGCAAATACGACAGATGCGCTCTGCAGACCAATGGGTCTTGCGCAAGGGCCCGATGGCTCTTTATATGTCAGTGACTCACGCAAGGGAAAAATTTGGCGCATTATGTATAAGGGCGATAAGACAAAATTTGGTGCCGCCGACCTCGCTGTTATTGAAAAAAGAAAATCAAGTGCACATATCAGAACACCGGATGAGGTAGCGGATAACCTGGAGAAAGGGATAGCCACAGGTGGAGAAAAGATTTATAAAACTTACTGCATTGCCTGTCATTTAGGGGATGGTAAGGGCGATGGCAGTCGCTTCCCCCCACTGGACAGTTCAGAATATGTGTTGGGTGATAAAAACAGACTAATTAATATTTTGCTCAACGGCCTGCAAGAGCAGATCATTGTAAAAGGAAAGCAATACAATAACCTTATGCCCAGCCATAGCTTCTTATCCGACGAGGACCTGGCACTGGTGTTAGCTTATGTGCGTCAGAATTTTGGTAATAGTGCCAGCGCGATCACAGCTGAGGAGGTGACTGGCCAAAGAAACAAAGTAGTTTCTAAAAAACGTTGAAATAAAAACCAGCAGATATATGAAAAAGCTCATCAGCATTTTGACTACCGTATTGGTGTTATCATTTACAGTGATTGCACAACAACCAAAGACAAATCCTGAAGCACGCATCAAGGAACTGGGCATTCAATTGATCAAGCCTACTCCGCCCATTGCCAATTATGTTAAGGCAGTCCGAGTTGGAAATTTGGTGTACTTATCCGGCCATGGTCCCGATAAACCGGAGGGTGGAGCGGTTACTGGTAAGGTGGGTGGCGATCTTACACTTGAGCAGGGGAGGGACGCCGCGAGATTGACAGGTATTTCTTTATTGTCGACATTGAAAGCTGAGGTCGGTGATCTCAATAAAGTAAAACGAATTGTAAAGGTATTAGGAATGGTCAATTGTGTTCCCACGTTCGACAAGCAACCGGCGGTCATCAATGGATTTTCTGACCTGATGGTAGACGTATTCGGAGAAAATGGTAAACATGCCCGCTCGGCGGTTGGGATGATCTCACTGCCCAATAATATTGCAGTGGAAATTGAAATGATCGTAGAGCTCAAGAAATAAATATTTTCGGGCAAACCCTAATTTAGGATTCATCCCGCTCTTTCATTTGCAAGAGCGTTCATAGAAACAAATTATAGAACTATAATTAAACATTGATTAAATACAATCGTTATGAAACGTCGTAGTATTATAAAGAGTCTTACGATGATTCCATTTGCAGGAGCATTGGTCCCATTTAAGTCGCTCTTTGCTGCCCCGGGGCACGATAGCACTTTACTTCAGAATGGTGTTGATGGATTTGTGGGTACGGGTGGATTACCGGAAGCAAATATTTTTCAGTCCATCGGTGTTGAGCCCATAATTAATTGCCGGGGCACATTCACAATTATTGGTGGTTCGGTAGAACGCCCCGAAGTGCGGAAAGCCATGGAAGCAGCGTCTAAAGATTTTGTACAGTACGATGAGCTCGCCGATGGAATTGGTAAACGGCTTGCAGAATTAACCGGTGCAGAATGGGGAATGGTTTCTTCCGGTTGCGCAGCCGGAATGAAACATGTTACGGCGGCTTGTGTTACCGGGGGCAATCCTGAAAAACTGATCCGTATTCCGGATCTCACAGGTTTTGATAAAACCGAAGTAGTCATACCAAAATCTTCGAGGAATGTTTACGACCATGCTATTCGTAACATTGGTGTAAGGATCATCGAAGTAAATACGCTGCAAGAGCTGGAAAATGTATTGAATGCGCGAACGGCCATGATCTATCTTATGGCTTATGATGAATCACAACCAAACCAACCTTTTACATTGGAGAACGTAGCTAAGATTGCCAAGCCTCATAAAATTCCTATTCTCGTGGACGCAGCAGCAGAAGTGCTTACTATTCCCAATGTTCATCTTCAGGGTGGTGCGGACGTAGTAGTCTATAGCGGTGGCAAGGCTATTTGTGGTCCACAATGTGCTGGCCTTGTACTGGGAAAGAAAGATATCCTGATGTCGGCGTGGCAGGCCAGCTCTCCTCATCACGGACCCGGCCGCGATAATAAAGTTGGACGCGAGGAAATGATGGGAATGCTTGCCGCCGTGGAGGCATGGACAAAACGTGATCACCCGGGTGAATGGAAAACCTGGCTTTCCTGGCTAGATCATATTGCCAAAAAAGTTTCCACCATAGAGGGTGTTACGACTTCAGTATTTGAGCCTACGGAACTTTCGAACCGTTCACCGGTACTAAATATTAATTGGGATGTTGCTCAACTCAATATTACAGGTGAAGAAGTTGCAGAAGAGTTGGGCAGAAACAAACCAAGAGTTGCTATTGGCGCTCAGACCAAAGAAGGAAAAACTTCGATTAATATTACTACTGGCCAGATGCAACCAGGAAATGATAAGCTTGTAGCAAATCGTATTTATGATGTGTTATCACAAAAACGCGATCCCAAACCAACGGAATTTGACGCGCCTTCCGCAAATATTTCCGGGCGATGGGATGCCGACATAGAATTTTTCAGCAGCACCAGTAAACATGCTTTAATCATTGAACAGGATGGCAACTGGATACAAGGCTTGCACAAAGGAGAATTTACGGTGAGAGATATGCGGGGTACTATCGAAGGTAATATAGTTAAACTTCGCAGTGTCGACCGCCTTCCCGCTGATTCCATTAGTTTTATTTTCTCAGGTACGCTTGCAGGAGATACCATATCGGGATCTATTTACATGGGTGAATACCGAACTGCAAAATTTGTAGCCAGGCGCAACAATACTAAACTTCCGCGTGAAAAGATAGTGGTACCCGGTGGTCCACCATTAGCAACGTGATAAATATAGTGAGGGCTATTCCCTATGGAATCGTTGCCGGTACAAACAGGGCGCGGTTGAAAATTATTAAAATCTCAATGCATAATGCATCAAAAAAGATTATTGCACAGGTTCTCAGGAAAAGCAATTCACATCATGCTGATGATTTTTTATCTTTTTGTTGCGTGCATTCTGGAGGCACAGCCGATTGATATATTGTTGAAAGGTGGCCATGTGATTGACCCTAAGAATAAAATTGACGAGCAGATGGACGTAGCCATTACGAATGGCAAGATATTCCAGGTTGCAAAAAATATTTCACCTAACCAGGCAAAAAAATTGATTGATGTAACTGGCCTGTACGTTACGCCAGGCATTATTGATATGCATGTGCATGCCTTCAGCGGAACCGATGTCGACGCATATATTGCCAATGGATTAACAAGTCTTCCGCCGGATGCATTTACGTTCCGTGCAGGCGTTACAACAGTCGTGGATGCAGGTTCTTCGGGGTGGAGAAATTTTCGACTTTTTAAGAAACAGACTATTGACAGGGCACAAACGCGGGTCCTTGCATTATTAAACATTGTTGGAAACGGTATGGTGGGGCGTTTTGAAGAACAGGATACTACCGACATGAATCCGCAGCAGACGGCTTACATGATAAAAAAATTATTTCCAGAAATTATAGTAGGAATAAAGGCAGCACATTACTGGGGAGATTTTACCCAGGTTGATCGTGCAGTGGAGGCGGGTAATCTTGCAAATGTCCCTGTGATGGTTGATTTTGGCGAACATCAGCCACCAAATTCCATCGAAGCGCTCTTCATGCAACATCTCAGGCCCGGGGATATTTTTACGCACACCTTTTCATACGGTCCGACAGTCAGGGAGACTGTCGTCGACGAAAGCGGCAAGGTTAAACCATTTGTCTTCCAGGCGCAAAAGAGAGGGATCATTTTCGATGTAGGACACGGTGGTGGGGCCTTCTCCTGGCGCCAGGCTGTGCCCGCAATGCAACAAGGCTTTCAGCCGAATGTAATCAGCACTGATCTCCATGCAGAAAGTATGAACAGCGGCATGAAGGACATGAGCAATGTTATGTCCAAGTTCCTCAACATGGGCATGAGCTTGCAGGATGTCATTTTGCGTTCCACCTGGAACCCGGCAAAGGTGATCAGGAGAACTGATCTTGGAAATTTAAGTGTGGGCTCCGAGGCAGATATTTCCGTCTTCAATTTGCGTAAAGGAGATTTCGGCTTCCTTGACGTTCGGAAAACAAAATTAAAAGGCACACAAAAACTAGAAGCAGAACTAACGTTGCGCGCCGGAAAAATTGTTTGGGATCTTAATGGCATCAGTGCACCGTTATGGGAAGAAGAATTAAAGAAAAAATAATTGATACCTTACTCAGCATATTATTCTATGCTTTCAGGAAAATTATCCGGCACACTCGGTGCACTTGCCGGAACCGTCCTGGCTGGTTTTTTATTTTTTATTCCGGTGGCTCTGCAAGGCCAGCAATATGATCTTTTAATAAAGAATGGCCATGTTATCGATCCAAAAAATAAAATTGATACAATAAAAGACGTGGCCCTTGCAAATGGAAACATCGTTAAAGTGGATAACGATATTCCTCCAAACGAATCAAAGAAAACAATTGATGCGACTGGATTGTATGTTGTGCCCGGACTGATAGACATACATACGCATGTGTTTGTAGGAAGTAAGGCTGACAAGTTTGCTGATGGTATTTACAGCGTATCGCCCGATGATTTTTCATTTAAGTCGGGAGTAACTACTGTTGTTGATGCGGGTACCTCAGGATGGCGCAATTTTCCCTTGTTTAAAGAACAGGTGATCGATAAATCACAAACCCGCGTGCTTGCATTTCTGAACATTGTAGGTTCAGGCATGAGTGGCAAGCCAGCGCAGGAAGATGTCAATGATATGAATGCAGACTCTGCGGCTTTTGTTGCAGAGAAATATAAAGACATCATCGTGGGCATTAAGATCGGTCATTATGAAGGCAGCGACTGGGATCCGTTTAATAAAGCATTGGACGCCGGCAAAAAATTAAATAGACCCGTGTTTGTTGAATGTCATCTGCCACAATATAGTTTAGAAAGTCAATTGCAAAAGATGCGGCCCGGTGATATTATCACTCATTCCTATGAGCAGGTTTCTGAAAGAATGCCAGTTGTTGATGAACAAGGAAAAGTTCGGCCTTTTGTTTTGATCGCGCAGAAGAAAGGCGTTTTATTTGATGTTGGTCATGGCGGTGCAGGCTTTTGGTTTAGCCAGGCTGTGCCTGCGTTTCAACAGGGTCTTGCACCCAATTCGTTTGGCAGTGACCTGCATCGTTTCAGCATGAATGCCGGAATGAAAAGTATGTTAAACATCATGTCCAAATATATGGCCATAGGCATGAGCATCGAAGATGTGGTTACACGTGCTACATGGAATCCCGCGAAGTCG
Organism: Chitinophagaceae bacterium; assembly: GCA_036002905.1. GTDB lineage: Bacteria > Bacteroidota > Bacteroidia > Chitinophagales > Chitinophagaceae > VBAU01. Next base: position 1,407 of record DASYSW010000736.1, on the reverse strand, counting down.
ATCAAACGCGAAGATCTCGGAAATCTCAGTCAGGGCGCTGTTGCTGACATTGCTGTTTTGAGTGTCCAAACAGGAAAGTTTGGTTTTGTCGACGCCGGAGGCAAAAGGCTGGAAGGAAATAAAAAACTGGAGGCGGAGCTTACTATTCGTGCAGGAAAAATTCTTTGGGATCTAAATGGCCTGGCCGCGCAACCCTGGAAACAATAGTTTTAGAAGGTATTCGACAATTTATATTGAAGCAACCAAAACCATGTGCAGGAACAACAAGATTTACATTTACAAAGGTTTAATTTTTTTCGTTCTAGCTGCGATCAGTTTTACCAGTTGCAACACAAGAAACGAATTACCAAAAGGTGATCCAGGCAACGGCGGGCTTTTTCTCCCCGGTAATTTTGAAGCTGTTGTAGTTGCAGACAGTATTGGACCTGCACGACATCTTGCCGTGAATGACAATGGGGACATTTATGTAAAATTGAGTCACTCAAAAAAAGGAGAGGGAGGCAACGTTGCACTAAGAGATTTTGATAATGATGGCAAGGCAGATTCCATTGTAAGATTCGGAGATTATGATAATCCCGGGAGTCTTTCCAATTGCATGCGGATACACAATGGCTACTTATATTTTGCGTCAGAACTTGTTGTATACAGGAATAAATTAACACCCGGAAAATTAATCCCTGAAAGCAAAACAGAAGTTGTGCTTATAGAAGAGTATCCGGGTAATACCCATTGGCATATTACCAAACCCATTTCATTTGATGATAATGGGCACATGTATGTTCCTTTTGGTGCTCCATCAAATGCATGCCAGGACTTAATAAGAACACCCGGCGGTACTCCGGGCTTTGCGGGACTTGATCCTTGTCCCGAACTTATCGATCATGGAGGCATATGGCAGTTTGATGCAAACAAAACCGGTCTCACGCAAAAAGATGGAAAAAGGTTTGCCACGGGAATTAGAAGTGTGGTGGCAATGGACTGGAATAAGAATGACAAGAATTTATACGTAGTAATGCATGGCAGGGATGATCTTCATTTGTTATGGCCAGATAAATTTTCGTCATGGCAAAGCGCTGTATTGCCTTCGGAAGAATTTCTCAGAGTAAAAGAGGGAAATAATTTTGGATGGCCTTACAGTTATTACGATCAAATGCAGAAGAAAAATGTGCTTGCACCTGAATATGGCGGCGATGGAAAGATGCCTGCAAGAGACAGTTCTGTGCAGTTGCCGGTCATGGGTTTTCCCGGTCATTGGGCGCCCAATGACCTGTTGTTTTATGAAGGGGATCAATTTCCTGAACATTATAAGCATGGTGCGTTCATCGCTTTTCATGGCTCTACCAACAGGTCACCCTATCCGCAGGCAGGCTATTTTGTTTGTTTTGTCCCTTTTGTAAATGGAGAACC
>DASYSW010000735.1:0-8347 GCA_036002905.1 Chitinophagaceae bacterium | reverse complement strand
GGGGCTGGAGGCTCAGCTTCTTAATTTTTTTATCGCTTCGGTAAGTTTCGGCACAACTTCAAAGGCGTCGCCGACAATTCCATAATCAGCCGCTTTGAAAAATGGAGCTTCAGGATCTTTATTAATGACAACAATTGTTTTACTTCTATTCACACCAGCCAGGTGTTGTATGGCTCCGGAAATGCCAATGGCGATATACAGATTCGGAGCAATAGCTATTCCGGTTTGACCCACGTGTTCATTGTGCGGACGCCAGTGGGCATCAGCCACAGGACGACTACAAGCGAGCGCTGCATGAAGAGTATGCGCAAGGTTTTCGACAATACCCCAGTTTTCCGGGCCCTTTAATCCACGACCGCCGCTTACTACAATTTCTGCCTCGGTCAGAGGAACTTCACCGCTTGCTTTATTAACAGCAGTGATCTTTACTTTAGGAGAAGGCATATTTGCATTGAACGGAACAATCTCTGCTGTTCCTTCGCCTGTTTCAACTTTATATGCATTTGGATTGACGGCAATGATCTTTATTTCGGTGTTCAGGGAGATGTTTGCAAATGCCTTACCGGAGAAAACAGTTTTCCTTACAACAAAGCCTTTGGTCGTATCAGGCAACGCGACGGCACCTGAGACAAGTGCCGCTTTCAACCGGGCAGAAACTCGCGGCGCAACTGCTTTCCCATCTACGTTGTTTGAAAACACAATCAATTTAGCACCCGTTGCTTCAGCAACCTGGGCAATGACATTAGCATGGACCTGCGAGTCAAAGTGATTCAACGAGTCATTATTTACCTGGTGAATTTTTTTTACTCCATACTTACCCAAAACAGCAAGATCTTCAGTCACCGAGCCAAGGATAACCCCTTCAGCAGTTGTACCCAATTGACTTGCTATTGCAGCACCATAACTCATTGCCTCTAAAGAAGCCTTTTTTACGCGACCTTCCGATGAATCAATAAAAATTAAAACTGACATAGTAAGGATTTGAAAATTATTTACGCAAATTGATCTTATATTATTTTGGCCTCTTCATGTAACAATTTCACCAACTCTTCCACATTATCCGGTGATACCAGCTTCACCCCGGCTTTGGCAGGAGGCAGATCAAAACTTTGAATGTTTGTCAGGGCATTTACGTTGGCCGGTTCAACAACTTTCAGCGGTTTTGTCCTTGCTGCCATGATCCCGCGCATGTTGGGGATGCGTTGTTCTGCGACTCCTTTTGCACAACTAACTGCGACGGGTAAGTCCACTTCACAAACTTCTTCTCCACCTTCGATTTCACGATTAATGGTTGCTTTATTGCCGCTTAATTCAAATTTTGTAGCTAAAGAAACATAAGCCATATCGAGCAATTCGGCAACCATTCCACCAACCGATGAGCCATTGTAATCGATTGTTTCTTTCCCTGTAAAGATTAGGTCATAGCTGTTTTGTTTTGCCACCTCCGCAATTTGAGAAGCGATATAAAAACTATCCTGGCTGTCAGCGTTTACCCGAATGGCTTCATCGCCACCAAGCGCCAAAGCTTTCCGGATAATGGGCTCCGCATCGGCAAGACCCACCGTAACGAGATGAATGATCGTCGAAGCATCTTTTTCCTTTAACTCAATGGCACGAACCAATGAATACCATTCATCATAGGGATTGATGATCCATTGTACCCCATTGGTATCGAATTTCGTGTTGTTATCTGTGAAGGCTATTTTTGCCGTCGTGTCAGGCGTTTTACTGATACAAACTAATATCTTCATAAATCAAATGGTTGTTTATGCAACTAAAGCAAAGATAGGGAAGGTGCAGAATAATTAGAATTAATAATTAATAATTTTTTGTGATCGACAAAACTTCTCATATCAGAACAGGCTTGGAAAATACAATCGAATTTGCGAAAATCCTTGATATAAATGACTCCCTCAAAAAGATCCGTGAAAAATTTCTGATCCCATCGATCAATGGCAAAGACCAAATTTATTTTCTCGGGAACTCACTTGGGCTTCAGTCAAAAAATATAAAAGAGGAGATCAATAAAGTTCTTGATCAATGGGCGGGTTTTGGCGTGGAGGGTTTTTTTATCGGTAATGACCGCTGGCTGGATTATCATGATCAGCTTACGAAACCTTTATCAGGAATTGTTGGTGCTAAGCCAAATGAAATTGCCGTTATGAACCAGCTCACCGTCAACCTGCATTTGATGATGGTGAGTTTTTACCAGCCAAAAGGAAAACGAAATAAAATTCTTTGTGAAGCAAAGGCCTTTCCAAGCGATCAATATATGCTTGAAACGCATATTCGGTATCATGGGTTAGACCCCGGGCAGGTTTTGGTTGAAATAGCTCCCCGCGAGGGAGAGCACGTCATCAGGAATAAAGATATCACCGATATTATTGATGAGCACAGGGATGAAGTTGCTTTGATATTATTCAGTGGGGTTAGTTATTATACAGGACAGGTGTATGATATAAAAGGTATAAGTGATGCGGCTCATGGTGTTGGCGCCATTGCAGGATTTGATCTTGCTCATGCAGCGGGTAATATCTCATTGCGGTTGCATGACTGGAATGTTGATTTTGCCTGCTGGTGCAGTTATAAATATCTCAATTCTGGTCCTGGGGCTATGGGCGGTGTTTTTATCCATGAACGATATCATAGCGATAAGAACATAAAAAGATTTGGAGGATGGTGGGGTTATGACAAAGACACGAGATTTAAAATGGAAAAAGGCTTCAAACCAATTCCAACCGCGGAAGGCTGGCAGCTTAGTACGCCTTCGATACTATTATATGCTTCACACAAGGCCGCCTTGGAAATTTTTGAAGAGGCCGGATGGGATAATTTACGGGCAAAGCAAAGATCGCTGAATAATTACCTCTGGTTCGTGCTCGACGAATTAAACAGATCTTCAGACCAGGAGGTGATACAATTTATCACACCACGAAATAACGATGAGATCAGTTGCCAGGTATCTATGCTAATGCTGAAAAGGGGAAAGGAAATTTTTGAAGAGTTGGGCAGGCAAGGCGTTATGGTTGATTGGCGTGAGCCCAATGTGATACGAATTGCCCCGGTTCCTTTGTACAATACGTTCGAAGACGTGTGGCAATTTGGAAATATCATTCGAGCGATCTTAAACCAATAGTGACTTCAAACGTATCTTCGCTGCATGACCCGCCATCAACTCGTCGAACAAATCTTCAAAAAAGGATCTTACCTGTGCGTTGGTCTTGATACGGACATTACAAAAATCCCCAGGCACCTTTTATCAAGTCCCGATCCGGTCTTTCAATTCAATAAACAGATCATTGATGCCACAAAAGATCTTTGCGTGGGCTATAAGATCAACACGGCTTTTTATGAAGCGCAGGGAGTGAAAGGGTGGGAGTCGCTGGAAAGAACAGTGAATTATATCCCTCAGGAACATTTTAAGATTGCCGACGCCAAGCGTGGCGATATCGGCAATACATCTTCACAGTATGCAAAGGCTTTTTTTGAAGCGTTGAATTTCGACGCCGTCACTGTCACTCCATACATGGGTGAGGACAGCGTAAGGCCGTTTCTTGAATACAAGGATAAATGGGCCATCGTACTTGGACTCACTTCCAATACGGGAGCGAAAGATTTTGAATTGCAAAGATTCGATACAAAAACTGATCTTCTCGATGAAGGGATTCACATTGAAAAACACGGAACAAAATTTCTGTATGAAATGGTCCTGGAGAAAGTCAGCAAGTGGGGCAGCACAAATAATTTGATGTTTGTAATTGGCGCAACGCAAGCCGATGAATTTGCAAACATCCGCCAATTAACGCCTGAACATTTTTACCTGGTCCCGGGAGTAGGAGCGCAGGGCGGAAGTTTGAAAGAAATTTCCGAAAAAGCAATGAGAAAGGATTGCGGTATTTTAGTCAATGCCAGTCGTGCTATCATTTACGCATCAATCAGGGAGAATTTTGCTGAAGAAGCAAGAGTGATTGCACAACAGTACCAGGCTGAGATGAAGTCCTACTTGCCTTCCTGACGGCAATTTGTTGGAACGATTTTCGTTATAATAACGTAAACAAATGCATTTATGTTTCTTCGTATCCTACCCGTGCTGTTGCTTACTTCTGTTCTGTTTTTCTCATGCAAAAAAACCGATATCGTTCTTGATAATTCCAGCTCAAATAATTCTGCCAACACCAACAATAACATTGTCTACAACGTAAATAAGGCTACTCTCCTACAATTAGTAAATGATGTTCGCAAGAAAGGATGTACATGCGGTACGACCGCGATGCCGCCTGTAACGACTATTGCATGGAATGATCAGTTAGCAAAAGCAGCGTACGATCATAGTGTAGACATGAATGCGCATGATTACTTCAGCCATGATGGCCTGGATGGTTCGAACCCGGGTAAACGGATAACTGCAGCGGGGTATCATTGGAGTTCCTGGGGTGAAAATATCGCCCAGGGTTATTCAACGGAACAAATTGTTATGAATGCATGGCTTGGTAGCGAAGGTCACTGCATGAACATCATGAACGGAGGATTTAAAGACATGGGTGCAGGTCGTGATGGGAACTATTGGACGCAGGATTTTGGTTCGAAGTGAACCAGAGCGCTAGTGGTAAATAGTAAAAAACTAGTAGGACCTACTCCTACTTGCCACTCACCACTCGTCATTACCTGAGATTTCACTGTGCTGGTTTCGCTGGTTTGCCTGGAATAAAACTTCCTGTAGCTGCTGTCCACCACGAATGGATTTCATAGTTCAATCTGCCTGCTGCCACGGCAGGATCTGTCTTTACTAATTTTTCAACTTCTTCTTTTGTTTCACAATCGAAAATGAATAACCCGATCCATTTTCCTTCATCGCCAAAAGGACCAGCGACTTTTAATTTTCCTTCGTTATAAAGCCGGTTGATATTTGCAAGGTGGTCTTGCTGGATCCTGGCTGCAGCAGCAGAATCCTGGCTGCGATTGCTGCCCGCTGTAAGCATCACAAACCAATACTGGCGGATCTGGTTCTCAAGTTTTTTTTCCTGCTGGCAAAAAGCAGAAATATAAAGTACCAGGCATATAACTGTTGACCCGATTATTTTTTTCATGTGGCGAAATTTCTTTCAAGTTAGGAAAGAATGGAATTAAGTACCGTCCGTTTATCAAGTTGCCACAAAGACGCGAAGGCGCAAAGTAACGTTCAGCTCTTTGTGAACCTTTGTGTATTCGTGTCTTTGTGACTTTGTGGCTGAATTGCGGAATAACAATACGAACGTACAAGAGTGCGACGCAACCCAAACTTAATAGCGATCAAAAGCTGGCCACCAAAAAAAAGCGTCACACGGGCAAGGCTTAAATTGTATATTCTAAATTCTTTGTTCCGGATTCTAACTTCTTACTTATTCCTCGGTTTCTCCAACAAATAATCAAACCTCTTTCCCGTAACTTCAGCCATGTCAGGAATGTGATCCACTTTGTATGCACCTGCATCCAGTTTTTTCTTTGTTTCACTAAAGGCTTCAAGCGTTTGCTGAATATCGTCGTCGGTATGCACGGCTGTTGGAATGAGGCGATAAATGATATGGCCTTTTGGAATGACAGGATATACCACGATCGAACAAAATATTTTGTAGTTCTCGCGAAGGTCCATAACCATGGCCGTTGCTTCTTCTACACCGCCTTTCATGTACACCGGCGTTACAACTGAATCTGTTTTGCCGATATCAAAGCCGCGTTCCTTTAATCCTTTCTGAAGTTTACTTGCGTTTTCCCACAATTTTTCCTTCATCTTAGGTTGTGTACGTAACAATTCAAGCCGCTTCAAATTACCAATAACGACCGGCATCGGCAGGCTCTTGGCAAAAATTTGAGAACGGATGTTGTAGCGAATGTAATCGATGATATTTTTCTCACCGGCAACAAAAGCGCCGATCGACGCCATCGATTTAGCGAACGTGGAAAAATAGAGATCGATCTCGTCCTGTACACCTTGCTCTTCACCTGCGCCGGCACCTGTCTTACCAAGGGTACCAAAACCATGGGCGTCATCTACCAGCAAACGAAATTCATACTTATCTTTCAGCGCAGCGATCTCTTTTAATTTCCCCTGGTCACCGGCCATGCCGAATACACCTTCCGTGATGACTAAAATGCCCCCGGCATTTTGTTTTTCAATCAAAGTTGTAGCGCGTTGCAATTGCTTTTCAAAATCAACAACATCATTGTGTTTAAAAACATAACGATGACCCGGGTGTAAACGCAAGCCATCAATGATACATGCATGACTTTCTCCATCATACACGATCACGTCGTGACGATTGCAGAGCACGTCAATGATGCTTACCATGCCCTGGTAGCCATAATTCAATAAAGCAGCATCTTCTTTGCCCTCAAACTCGGCAAGTTCTTTTTCCAATTGCTCGTGGTAATTACTGTTGCCACTCATCATGCGGGCACCCATTGGCAATGCCAATCCAAACTCTTTGGTGGCGTCTGCATCTGTTTTTCTTACTTCGGGATGATTGGCCAACCCGAGGTAATTGTTCAGGCTCCAAACAATCATTTCCTTGCCGCGAAATATCATGCGACTGTTGATCTCTCCCTCTAGTTTTGGGAAAGTAAAATAACCATGAGCCCGCTTACGATGCTGGCCGATGTTTCCGTAGTGTTTTAGCAATTTCTCAAAAATGTCTGCCATGTTTAGGTATAGGTTTTGATCCAGATGTAGAGCAGTCTCAAAGGCATTCCTTCGGACCAACCGCAACACTGCTCAACGCCGCTTTGGTGACACCTTCCCGTTTGTCGGGATCACTCTCCGGGGAACCTTTCGGAAACCCAGGCGTTCTGAATTATGTTCAAAAAATAATTTAAGACTGCAGTCGGAAAAGTTGCCGCAAATGTAAGGCTTTTAACGGGAAAAGAGAGGCATAAATCTTCATAATTCATTTAAAGTGTAACACTTCCACGGCGATCTTCCATCCATCTTTTTCCCGTCTCCAGATGCGCAAATAGCCATCATGTTTGTCGTTGACAGCTAAGGTGCCATAAGCATATCCAAGGTCATTTTTTGGAGATAACCCAAAACCGATGGTCGTATAAGAGATATTGGCCGGAAGTGAATCGATCAATGAATTTCTTTCGGTAGAACTTAATGCCGGTAAGTAGCCCGCATAGTTCAACCTGCTGTTCGAGGAGAGAAAAGAGCTGTATGCCTGTTTGCCCAGTGTTTTATATGATTGAATAAATTTTTCTTCCGTTTGTTTCAACGATTGCTGACCGCCTTTTTCCATTCCCCCCTTCGCAGGTTTCACTTTTTTCAACGGCGTTTTTTTACCTTCCAGGTTATAAGTGGCACCAAAGTCAATTAAAAACTTCCATTCCCCATTATTATTCAAATGCCATACAGTAACAAAATGACCTTTTGCAAGAGGATCATCTTTGAGAGTATTTGCATAATACTTCCAGGGGCCGCTCGTATAACCAAAATCATTTGAAGAAGAGATCTCTGCATATTCGGGCTCCCACGTCAGTATCCCGGGTCGTCGTTCACTTTTTGTGTAAAGTTCAAATCCGTTGACAGGATTACCTTTTTCAAAAACAATTCCTGCCGTATCGATAAATTTAACAAAGGCTTCTTTTGTGCTCCCAACCAGCGACGTGTTTGCAAAGTTTTTTTCAGCCTGCACCATGCTGTCGATCGAACGTTGAGCAAGACAAGTCGATGCTGCCGGAAAAAGAATGGCGATAAGGGAGAAATATTTTCGCATGGGTATTATTTAAGTATTAAAAAGCATGAAAAATTGATGCCAATTGAATTCGATATCGTTTATGCCTTTAAATTTACGCCTTCAAAAACTAAGGGCATGAAAAAAACAGGACTGTTCATTCTTCTGTGTTTGTCGATCTTCATTACTTATTCACAGCCAGTTGCAAAAACCAATTCGATCCAACGACCAAAACTTGTTATCGGGATTGTAGTTGACCAGATGCGTTGGGATTATTTGTATCGCTATTATAATCGCTATGGCAGTGGAGGTTTTAAGAGGTTGATCAACGATGGCTTCTCCTGTGAGAATACGATGATTAGTCATCTTCCTTCATTTACTGCGGTTGGACATGCGACTGTTTACACGGGTTCTGTTCCTGCTATCGATGGAATTGCAGGTAATGACTGGACGGAACAGCTCACGGGAAAAATTACATATTGCACAGCGGATAGTACCGTTCAGCCTCTTGGAAATCCCAATGCCATAGAAGGAAGAATGTCACCCAGGAATTTATTGGTTTCGACAATCACAGATGAATTGCGATTGGCAACTAATTTTCAATCGAGGGTAGTAGGAGTTTCATTAAAAGATCGTGCTTCTAT
>DASYSW010000734.1:0-8315 GCA_036002905.1 Chitinophagaceae bacterium | reverse complement strand
TTAATTTATTTTCTGTGTATTTAATAAGTGGCCCTCCCGCCGGACAAATCAAATGTAAATCCCGTGCTAAAACTGTTTTCCCGCGAGACGATAAATGCAGCCATGTTTGCAGCTTCTTCTAATGTCCCACAACGTTTCATGGGTATTTTGTCGGTCATATATTTTATCTGTTCGGCCGGCATAGTGTCTAATAAAGGAGTTTTTATTACTGCGGGAGCTAATGCATTAACAGTGATATTGGTTTCTGCATATTCCTTTCCCTGCACTTTAGTCATCGCGATCACAGCTGCCTTTGATGCCGAATAGGCCAGCATTCCGGCATTACCTTCTTTGCCTGCAATAGAAGCAATATGTAAAATGCGGCCATAACCATTTTTCAGCATCCAGGGCAGGACATGCTTTGATGTAAAAAAACTGCCTGTAAAATTAACGTCGAACACAGATTTCAGATCAGCATATTCAACCTCATGGCTTTTAATATTCGTTTTTCCTGTGATCCCCGCACTGTTGATCAAAATGTCAACAGAACCAAACTGATTTGCTACTTCATCAATCGCTTTTTTCACTTCATCTTCAGACGTTACATCAACAGTATATAAATTAATTTCTTCCTGGAACTCGGATTTTATTTTTAACAGTGAAGCTTTGTTTGAATCAAATAATACAAGCCTCACTTTTAGTTGGGATAATTTTTTTGCAATAGCCAGCCCCAGTCCTGAAGCTGCCCCCGTTATTATTGCTACGCTGTTCTCAAAATTTTTATACATCGCTTTATCTTTTGGATCTAAAATATTTTAAACCTTACGAAAAGTTATTGGAAGGTTTAAATTTGAGATAAAAACTATTTTTTTCAATAACGTTTGGAAATTGAAGGTGCAAATATTTGCTTGAATAATTTTCAACAAACGATTGCGTCTAATTGATCGGTCATTGATTGTGTAAGTTTGAAAATTAAAATACCTGGTTATGAAAAATATTCACAGAAGAGAATTTATAAAAGATACAGCAAAAGCTGGCATCGCCTTATCGCTGCTGAACTTTCCTCTAAGAAGTTTTGCTGTTGAAAAAAAGAATTCGGTGCGTATAGGAATGATCGCTGTTGGTTTGCGGGGACAACTGCACTTATCCGAAATGCTCAAGCGAAATGATGTAGAAGTAATTGCCATGGCTGATCCGGACAAGCGCATGATGGAAATGGCCCGTGATTTAGTGAAAAAGTTCGGCAAAAAAGCTCCGGTGGAATATGGCAATGGGCCCTACGATTATCGAAATCTACTGAAGAGAAACGACATCGATGCCGTGTTCATTGCAAGTCCGTGGGAATGGCACATACTTCAGGGAATCGATGCCATGAATGCGGGAAAGATCGTAGGGATGGAAGTTTGTGGTGCTATCAAATTGCAGGATTGCTGGGATATTGTGAATACCCACGAAAAAACAAAAGTGCCGGTAATGGTTTTGGAAAATGTTTGTTATCGCCGTGATATTATGGCGGTGCACAATATGGTAAAGAAAGGCATGTTTGGCGAGATCATTCATTTGCATGGAGGATATCAACATGATTTGCGTGGCGTACTATTTAACGATGGAACTACGCCGTACAATAGCGGCGTAGAGTTTGGTGAAAAAGGTTTCAGTGAAGCGAAATGGAGAACTCAACACTATATTAATCGCAACGGCGAAAATTATCCCACTCATGGATTGGGGCCGGTAGGAACAATGATAGACATTAACAGGGGTAACCGCATTACCAAATTATCTTCAGTAGCCACTAAGGCCAGGGGTTTGCACAGGTATATTGTCAACCATCCAAAAGGAGGTCCCAACCATCCTAACGCAAAGATTAAATTCAAACAAGGTGACATCGTTACTACCCAAATACAGACGGCGAATGGCGAAACGATCATTTTGTCACTGGATACATGCTCGCCGCGTCCATATAATTTAGGGTTTCGGGTACAAGGAACAAACGGCATCTGGCAAGACCATCATTCGGGGGAAGCAGACAGGGGTATGATTTATTTTGAGGACAAGAGTTTAAATGATGAATGGGAGAATACAAAAAAATACATGGAGGAATATGATCATCCTTTATGGAAACGTTTTGAAAAAGATGCACAGAATTCAGGTCATGGAGGGATGGATTTCTTTGTGGACAATGCCTTTATCGAGTGTATAAAGAGAGACGCTCCGTTTCCCTTGGATGTATATGATCTGGCCACATGGTATGCAATTACTCCATTGAGCGAAAAATCAATTGCCTCGGGTGGCCAGGTACAGAACATTCCTGATTTTACGCGAGGTAAATGGAAATTAAGACAACCGGTTTTTGGAAACAGCGATGAATTTTAATCATTGCTTTCAGTCGGCAACTGAAAAAAGAAAGGGAATTTGGAATGACGTGCAAAATAAAGAATCTGCGTCGCCAATACTTCACGACTAGTCAAACATAAAACTTTTAATAATTCAGGAGCAATTGCCGTTCATCTAATAATTTTTTACTCGTATGATTATTTTTTTGGTTCGGATTATTTTTTATTAAATAATTCCAAAAACGTTTTTGTTGCCTTTCGACCGTGAAAAAAGGCAACTGTTCTACTCAGGCTAACGGAGCGTCATCATATTTCTTTTTAAAATCACGCAAACGCTTGCACAACAAATTTTTGCGCATTGAAAAAATAATGTCAAATTCGAGGTGCAATAACCAGAACCCAGATCACAATATAAAAACAACTGCGCATGTCAAAAATTAACTGCTTGCTTATTATTCCCTTATTGTTTTTGGGAACATTATCATCTGCACAAGACCGAACCGTTACAGGTAAAGTCGTTAACCTCAAAGATAATCTTGGTGTAGCCGGAGCATCAATTTCTGTGAAAGGTAGAACAACCGGTACGTCTACAGGAGGAGACGGATCGTTTTCTATTGTAGTACCTGCGGGCAAAGTTACCCTACAGGTGTCATCAGTTGGATTTACCACTGTTGAACACGCGGTGGCGGCAAACGAGAACAATATAGTAATTCAATTGGCCGAAGGCGCGACAGAACTTACTGAAGTGGTAGTAACCGCACTGGGTATTCAGCGACAGGCCAAAACGCTTGTGTATGCAACTCAATCGGTAAAACCTTCTGAGCTCACCGAAATAAGGGACCCGAACAATGTCTTGAATCAGCTGCAAGGCAAGGTTGCAAATGCAGTCGTTACGCAAGGTTCCGGGGGACCTGGAAGTGGTGCAAGGATTGTTCTACGCGGCAACCGTTCCATCCAGCAATCAAATAATGCTTTGATCGTTGTGGATGGGGTTCCTATGAATAATACGACAGAGGGTACCGGCACCAGTGATTTTGGGTCGATCCAGGGATCGGATGGTGCATCGAACATCAACCCTGACGATATTGAATCAATTACTGTTTTGCGTGGGGCGTCCGCTGCGGCCTTGTATGGTAGCCAGGCGGGCAACGGCGTGATAGTGATAACAACCAAGAAAGGAGCAAAAGATAGAGTATCAGTAATTGTAAACTCAGGGATAGGTTTTGAAAAGGCCTGGTCATTACCTGAAGTACAGAATCAATACGGCCAGGGCAACGGGGGCGTCTTCACAGATACCTTAACGTCGGGCGAGAGTTGGGGTGCGAAAATGGATGGCAGGTCATACGTCAACTTCTTAGGACAACAAAGAAGTTATACTGCACAACCAGATAACATCAAAGATTTTTTCAGGACTGGCATTAGCTCAATGACTTCAATCGGAGTATCCGGAGGAAGCGACAAAATGCAGACTTATTTATCGTACACTTATACCAGCACCCAGGGAATTATTCCGTTCAATGATTTGGCGCGGCATAATGTGAACCTGAGGATAAACAACCAGATTGGCAGCCGGTTTTCAACCGATGCAAAAGTCACATACGTTCGGCAGGACATTAAAGACCGCCCGCGGACGGGAGAAGAAAACTCACCTACAATAGATATATACCAGACTCCAAGAAATATCTCGACAGACGATGCAAAGCAATATGAGTTCTCTAATAATGTCGGGCTACCGACTCCTACTCCGTTTCCTTTAAGCTTGAGCTCCATTTACCAAAACCCGTACTGGATGATTAACCGCACGCATATCAATCAAACCAGGGATAGGATCATAGGACTTTTAAGTGCTAAAGTCAAACTAACGGACTGGTTAAGCGTTTCAGGCAGAGTCAATCTCGACAAGACAATGGATAACGATGAAAACCAGGTATCCCAGGGAACAACGCTCTGGGGCAAATCAGGGGGGGACTATCAAAAGCAAAATATTTACATTACGGAAAAATGGTTCGATGCGATGGTGGAAGGAGTTAATTCGATTACAAAGGACCTGAAGATAAACTATCGTGCAGGTGCCATATACCAGGATAACAAATTTGACGCAACTTATAGCGCAGCAAATGGCTTGAATATCGCCAATAAATTCAGTATGAATTTTGCAAAGAGTCCTTCGGTCAATTCCTCATTTACGCAAGTGCAGACACAATCTGTTTACGGGCAAATAAACCTTTCTTTTAAGGATGCTATTTTCCTGGACGCTAGTTTGCGCCATGACTGGGATTCCCGGTTGCCAGCTCCGCATGACTTCAGCTATCCTTCCATTGGGGCATCTGTTGTAATATCTGATCTGGTAACACTACCAAAAAGTATGTCTTACCTAAAAGCCAGCGTCAATTATGCGGAAGTAGGCAATGGCGGTCAACCCAAACTGCTAACTACTGTCTATAATTATAGCCAGGGTGCCGGCAATGGCTTTTTGCAACGAAGCTCGACACTCCCAATCCCAGGTCTAAAACCTGAGATCGTTAAAAATATTGAAGGAGGTATAGAAGCAAGATTTTTAAATAACCGGGTCGGGTTTATGGCCACTTACTATAAGAGTAATTCATTTAACCAATTACTTACAATCCAATTGCCGCCTGCTACCGGATACGCGACTCAGTATATTAATGCGGGTAACATCCAGAACCAGGGTTTTGAACTCGTGGCTAATGGCTTTCCTGTGAGGAACAAGGATTTTAGTTGGGAGGTGGCACTGAATTTCGCGACAAATGATAACAAGATAAAGGAGCTAAGTGACGAGATAAAAGAGACACCACTGGGAGGCGGTTTCGGTCGTTCCGCCACGCCAATAGTGAAGGAAGGTGGATCCTATGGAGACCTGGTGGGCCAAACCTGGGCGCGAGATGCTAAGGGAAATCTTATGGTCACCGCTGCTGGCAAACCGGCGATCAACACAGATCCGACTTTGTTAGGAAATTTCAATCCCAAGCAAACCATTGGCTTAACGAACACGATAAATTATAAAGCCTTTTCATTCCGTCTCCTGATCGACGGTCGTTTGGGCGGAATCATTATGTCGGGAACCGAAATGAATCTTGCATTTAGCGGAATTCCGGAAGCAACGGGACAATACCGGGAAGGCGGATGGAGCTTAGGCGGGGTAGATGCAAACGGTAATCCCGTATCCGCAACTATTTCTGCACAAGATTTCTGGCAGATAGCCTCTGGTAAACGTTATGGCGTAGCAGAATTTTTTACCTACCATGCCAGTAACATTCGGGCCAGGGAAGCTTCAATCGGTTATGACATTCCTGTAAAATCAATTTCTTTCCTGTCATTCGTGAAAGGAATAAAGATTTCGGCTGTTGCCCGTAATTTGTTTTGGATATACCGTGGAAGCTCAACCCTGGATATTCCGGGACTCGGAACTCGTAAGATGTGGTTTGATCCTGACATGTCATTGGGAAATGCTAACTGGCAGGGCGTTGAATACGGTACTTTGCCCTCAACGCGGAGTTGGGGATTTAATTTAAAATTCACTTTTTAAAATACCAAACTTGGATTCATATGAAAGTAATAAAACTCATAGCTAATACGCAGGTGCAAATTGCCATTGTTTGTATTGGTTTGCTGTTCCAGGTTTCCTGTACAAAAAACTATGCGAACATAAACACGGACCGGAACACCGTTGCAACGGTTGGTCCGGCCGAATTGCCCTTTCTTTTTGCAAGGGCTGAAAAGGAGGCAACACCAAGCATCTGGAATTACCAAATTGCGCAAAACCTTTTTGCCGATCAGTACGCTCAATATTTTGCGTGCACAGCAACTTACTTTCCATCTGATCGCTTAACGATCAGAATGGATTGGGTGGGAGCGGCATTTAACCCGATATACACAGACGTAGTGCCCCAGTTGCAATCAATATTTGAAGCTGCCGATCCGAATTCGGCAGAATATGCCCTCGCGAATGTTGTGTGGGTTCTAGTGTTTCACCGGGTAACCGATTATTGGGGACCTATTCCTTACTTTAATGCTGGCGTTCCTGGCAGTACTGTTCCTTACGACCCACAGGATAAAATTTATGATGATTTCTTCAAGAGACTAACTGCTGCCGTCGACGTTTTAAAGACCCATACAAGTGAGACGCCGTATGGTGATTGGGATTTGATCTATGGCGGTGACGTCGATAAATGGATCAAGTTTGCTAATACATTGCGTCTCCGCCTGGCCTTGAGAATATCAAAGGTAGATCCTACAAGGGCCCAGGCAGAGGCTGAAGCAGCAGTGGCGTCGGGTACTTTGACGACCAGCCCGGATGAGGATGCGCTTGTGAAAAGAAGTCTGACAGGAGATGATAATAATGGCTTATCGATTATGTCTGACTGGAACGAGTTCAGAATGAGTGCAACAATGGAATCTGTATTGAAAGGTTATTCAGATCCAAGGATGCCGGTGTATTTCTTACCCGCACAAAAAACGGGAACCTATGAAGGAGAAAGAAATGGGCTTACGTCAACCCAGTTGACGCAATCCGTTAATCTGCACGATGCAAATTCACATGTGGGACCACGTTGGGCTTCTCCAAGCTACGGTGGTAATGCCGATTACCTGAGCACTCCTCAGAATGTGATGGCAGTGGCAGAAGCTTATTTTCTGCGTGCAGAAGGAGCATTGCTAGGATGGAACATGGGTGGATCAGCACAACAATTATATGAAGCAGGAATTACAAATTCTCTTAAACAATGGGGAATTACCGATGCGGCTGTCATCACTGCCTATATCAATAGCACGAGTACTCCCATTGCGCCTAATGATTATTTGAACTCTCCGCCGGTGACTGACATTCCCGTTAAATGGGGCGCAACTCCAGCGGTTCAACTTGAGCAGGTCGCTTTACAAAAATGGCTTGCTACCTTCCCTGACGGGATGGAAGCCTGGGCTGATTATCGACGAAGTCACGTCTTGAAACTTTATCCCGTTGCGAATTCAGATAATCCTGATATTACAAACACGACTACGCAGTGGATTAGAAGAATCCCATTCCTTGACAACGAGAAGGTCGTTAATAAGGCAGCTGTAGACGCGGCGGTAGGTTTGCTGGGTGGTCCTGATAAGATAACAACTCCACTTTGGTGGGATAAAAATTAAATTACAAAATATACTCTTAAAGATTCCACTGCTCATTCAGTGGAATCTTTTTTTAATGTCTGAAACATTGTGAACCGAGTATCTTTTTTACTTAACTTTTAGTGTCTTAACTAGTAGCCAACATGTTCAAATACGCCGGTATCTTGATATCGTCTTTAATTATTTTCGCTTCGTGTAAGAACGAGGCTAAGACTTTGTTCACAAGTCTTGATAAAAATGCTACTAACGTAAATTTTCAAAACACATTTTTTGATGACGGTCCTTTAAATGTGGCGAATTATATCTATTTCTACAACGGCGGAGGGGTCGCCGTCGGCGATATCAATAATGACGGTCTTCCGGATATTTTATTTACGGGCAACATGGTGAGAAACCGTTTGTTTTTAAATAAGGGAGATTTTCAGTTTGAAGACATAACGGAGCGAAGCGGAATCGCCGGAAAGCAAGGCTGGTGTACCGGCGCAACGATGGTTGATATTAATAATGATGGCAAATTGGATATTTACATTTGCCGCAGTGCTGACACAAGAGCGGAAATGAGAAGGAATTTGCTGTTCATTAATAATGGCGACCTGACTTTTTCAGAAAAGGCGGACGAGTACGGGCTCGGCGATACAGGTTTTTCAACACAAGCGGCTTTCTTTGATTATGATAAAGATGGGGATGTCGATTGCTTTATTATCAATCATTCCACACAAAAATATACGGCAGGTGTCCAGGATAACCCGGGTCTTCGGAAAGAATATAATCCCGCTTCTGCAAGTAAATTATATCGCAACGACGGCGGGCATTTTACCGATGTAAGTCAGCAGGCAGGTATTACATCTAATGTGCTCACTTTTGGTTTGGGAGTTG
>DASYSW010000733.1:0-7525 GCA_036002905.1 Chitinophagaceae bacterium | reverse complement strand
ATCATTAACGAAGGATTTTTAAGACCTGCGACTGAACGCTTATCAATTCTTGAACTGGCACGTCATATCAGTTATAAATTAAAGCCGGGAGTAGCTGCCACTACATATTTGGTGTTCACAATGAACGAAGCCCCCGGAGCTCCTGGTAAAGCTATCTTGCCAGTGGGTACAAAGGTCCAAAGTATACCAGAGCAAGATCAACTTCCCCAGGTATTTGAAACGATTGAAGAAATAGAAGCAAAAGTTGAATGGGGCAGGATCAAATTAAAAAACAGTGAAAGAAAAATTCCCATCTACGATGGAAAGGAAATTTATTTGAAAGGAATCGTAACGGGATTGCAACCCGGCGATGGTTTATTGATGATAGGATCAGAGAGAGAGAATGATTCAAATAGTGAAAGATGGGATTTTCGCAAAGTGGATAAAGTAATACCTGATCCGCTTGCCAATATTACCAGAGTAACCTGGAAAAGAGGTTTGGGCAAGCAAAAGGGCAATATTAAGATCCTCCCGGCAAAAAATGATTTCAAAGTTTTTGCCCTGCGCCAGCGAGCGTCATTGTTTGGATATAACGCGCCTGATTTTAGAACGTTTTCGGGATCTGTAAAAAGTGAATTTCTTAGTCAAGGGTTAATGACACGTTATTATGAGAATACCGAATTCAATGTTTTTAAACTAGAAAGAATCGAAGATAAGATTGATCATAATTGGGGAAGTGGAGGTCCTTCGGTATCTGGCTTAACGAATGACACATTTTCAATAATCTGGTCAGGATGGATACAAGCTCCTGCCACAGGAGAAATAACTTTTTACACTCAATCAGATGATGGGGTGAGGTTGTATATCGATAATAAATTGATCATAAATGAATGGACGGTTCATGGTTCAAAAGAAGATTCTGGTAAAGTAACAATGCAGGAAGGCAGGCTGTACAGCTTTATATTGGAATATTTTGAGAACACCGGCGACGCTCAAATCGAACTTCGTTGGTCGGGACCTGATCTGGCAAAAGAAATAATACCGGCAAAATATTTCTTTACAATGACCAACGGCAATGAATGGCCGGGTTTCACAATTTCTGAAATAGCAGGAGAAGCGGAAGTAATACACCTTGATGCTATCTATTCAAAAATAATTAAAGACAGTTGGGCGGTACTTTCAAAACCGACCTATGAAGAAGTATATAGAGTTGGGGAAGCCGTAGAATCATCCCGGAAAAATTTTACACTGGCCTCTAAAACAACCAAACTCAATCTTATCGGCGAAAACATGAATCAATTGTTCGACAACAACGTTCGTGATGCAGTTGTTTTTGGACAAAGCGAAGAACTGTCAATTGCTGAAAATCCAATCACTGACTCACCACTGGGTAATCAAATAATTCTTGAAAAGGTGTTACCAGATCTTCCAAAGGAAAAAATGATCATCATCGGTGGCAAACGCAGGCGATTAAAGATAAAAACAAATAAACCTGTCGTACTTGTATCTCCTTCTGGCGAAAAACATACTATTAACCCGGGTGATTCATTAATAATAGCTGCAATACCTAATGTGGTCACCGGTCAAAAAACAACATGGACGTTACTGGATAGTACAGGGTTTACAGGGACTATCTCGCTTTCTTTAGATAGTGAATGTGAATTTGAATCTGCCAAAGACAATGACGATATCATAAGTGAATTGCATGAGATCACTAAGATCGAGACTAATAATTCTTCCACCACGTTAACTCTGGATACCAGCCTGGCTACTTATTTTGACCGATCTTCAGTTTTAGTATATGCAAACATTGCAAAAGCCACGCATGGAGAAACAATACAGGAAACTATTGGAAGTGGTGATAGTTCAAAAGCTTTTCAAAAGTTCGAATTAAAACAAAAACCTCTTACTTATACATCTGCCTCCAGCGCTTCGGGATCTGAAACAACGCTCGAAATAAGAGTAAACGATATCTTATGGGAAGAGGCAACTACTCTCTATGATAAGTCGCCCAAAGACAAGATATATGTAACCAGCATTGCTGATGATGGAAAAGTAACTGTTCAATTTGGCGATGGCATCACGGGTGCCCGTTTGCCAACGGGAACAGAAAATATTAAAGCAAAATATCGTGTGGGTATCGGATCAGACGGTCTGGTAAATGAAGGGAAACTTTCAACGCTAATGACGCCTCAACTTGGAGTGGACAAAGTTTTTAACCCCTTAGTTCCTTCTGGCGCAGAGGATCGGGAAACAAAAGATGCGGCAAGGCAAAATGCTCCCTATACTGTTCTTACCCTCGATCGAATAGTCTCTGTAAAAGATTTTGAAGATTTTGCCAGAGCCTTTGCAGGGATTAGCAAAGCGAGGGCAGACCTCCTGTGGAACGGCGACCAGCAATCGATTGTTATTACAATAGCAGGAGCAGACAAGCAGGATGTGGACGAAAAGTCGGATCTCTACACCAATTTTTTCGCGGCAATAAAGTCTTCGGGGCAGTTTTACAAAGCGATCTATGTGAAAAATTACAAATCCATTTCTTTTACAGTTGATGCAAGAGTTAAAATACAATCAGCGTATTTATTTAAAAATGTAAAAGATACTGTGGTTAAGAAATTAAAAGATACCTTTTCCTTCGATGCAAGAGATTTTGGACAAGATGTTACGCCTGCAGAAGTAATTACAGCAATACAACAGGTAGAAGGTATACAATATGTCGACCTGGAACTGTTAGACGGGAACAAACCGTTTAACCAGGTTAATCCTTATCGTATCTCCGCCAGCATGGCCAGTTTTGATAAAGGAAATATTCTGCCCGCGGAGTTACTGACCATTGATACAAGTAAAATAAACATAACAGAAATACTTGAATGAATTTTACTGATAACAATATTTATAAGTTATTGCCGGCTATATATCGCATTCGTGATATTGAGCAAGCTGTGTCATCGAATGAGCCTCCTTTCCAGCGATATCCTTTACAGGAACTTATTAAAATAATCGCGAACCAGGCCAAAATAACAGAGTTCAATACCTCAGAACTATATGATAACTGGTTTATTGAAACATGTAAAGAATGGGTTGTTCCTTATATCGGTGATCTATTGGGTGTACGCAATTTAAGCCCGATTGGCGATACAGTAGGCATCAGTCAAAGAGCTTACGTAGCTAATACCATCAGTTATAGAAGGAGAAAAGGCACAGCCCCTGTTCTTGAACAACTGGCATTGGATATTTCTGGTTGGAGGGCACATGTTGTTGAGTTTTTTGAATGGCTGCAGGCGACGCAATACATGAATCACATCCGGATCAATCGTCCGGTAACACCTGACCTGCACAAAATGGATGAATTGGAGAGAATCAATTCAGCGTTCGATACATTGGCGCACTCTGTAGATGTAAGGCATATTTCATCAAATCGCGGAAGATATAATATTCCCAACATTGGGATCTTTGTATGGAGATTACAAAGCTATCCTTTGACAAGATGTGATGCTTTCCAGGATGAATGTGTTCCCATGTCATCCCCGCCTTCATCCCCGCTTCAACCTATAAAAATTTTCAAGTTTAATCCGACCGGAATGGACACCCAACTCTTTAACAGACCCAAGACCGAAGATAACATTACACATATCTCAACTGAAATCAATGTACCGGGTCCCTTAAGACGCAGGATCTTGTTCGATGAACTCGAAACACGCAGGCAATCTCTTCGTGACGGTGCAGATATCACGTACAACTTTTTTGATGACCAACTCGGGATCGAAGGGGATACGGCAAGCAAACGACATCCAGTATTCGCGATTTTTGCAGAGAATGAAACTGAACCTATAGCACCTGAGGACATTTTGATCTGCAATCTTGAACAGTGCTGTACACAACCGGATAATATTCATTTTGAAAAACTGCAAAACGGCATCTTAACATCACAACAGATAAGAGTGTTGGCAGATCCTATTAAAGGAAAATTTATGTTCGTTGACCCAAATACGATAACAAAAGCACAGGTAAGTTATAGTTATGGCTTTAGCGGCGATATCGGCGGTGGCCCTTACAACCGACAGCAAAGTATCAGTGAAGAGTTTCAAAGTACTAATGTGTGGCACGTGGGTGTTAGAAAAGAAGGTTTTGACAATACAACGATATTTGAAACAATCAGCAAAGCAGTTGCAGCATGGAACCTTACATCACCGGGTACGACTGGAATCATTTCGATCATGGATAGCCGAACCTACAGTGAGGATCTTGATATCACAATTCATGAAAAAAGTAAGTTGTTATTAATAGCAGCTGACTGGCCCCTAAAAGAAGATCCGGCGGATGCGAATGTCAAGACAAGAACCAGGGGCGATATTGAAGCAGATGGGATAAGACCATATATACCGGCCAAAATTGTTATCACAGGAGAAGGAAAGACAGATGATGAAGAAAGTTGTGGAGAACTAACTATCAACGGTTTGCTTGTAGGCGATAAAGTCATCGTGAAAAATGGCCAGTTGGGAGCTTTTAATTTCATTCATAGCACAATTATACCGGGGAAAGGAGAACTTGAAATTGGTTCCACTCAAACAACGGAGATATCAAATCAGTGGTTGAATATTTCATTGGAACGCTCCATTATTGGCGCTGTGAATCTTTTTAAAACGCGAGCTATTTTATTAAAAGGAAAAGATTGCATACTTGACAAGAACATAAATGGCTTTTCAATCAAGGCTAATAAAACACCCGTGCAATTAAGCAGCGTAACTGCTTTTGGAAAGATCGACGTTAAATCTATCGAAGCGGAGAATTCTATTTTTAATAATACCATTACAGCGGAGAGAAGACAAACCGGGTGTATCCGTTACAGCTTTGTCACAGGAAGATCCAGAGTTCCACGTAAGTTCCGTTGCCAGCCTGAACTGGAAATCACTGAAGAGATCTCGAAAGCTGCTGAGAAGAAAGGAAATGATCTTCTAACTGCCGAAGAGAATAAAATAAGAGATGATGTTGAGGAATGGTTGTTGCCAGCCTTTACTTCTATAAAATACAATGACCCCGGATATGCACAGTTGGGCGACAGGTGCCCGGTTCAGATAAATGCAGGCGCTGATGATGGATCGGAAATGGGGGGCTTTTATTATTTGCGACAACCACAGCGTGAAGCAAATCTTCGAATAGCATTGGACGAATATCTTTCAGTTGGGCTGGAAGCAGGCATTATTCGTGTCACCTGATGTTACCCTTAGCTGCTATTCTATCTTTTCAAATTTAAATTACAGGGAATTTATGAAAGGAGATTTTTCAAAAAAAACATTTGTTCCTGAAAAACATTTTCATGGTGTATTAATGCAGCAGGGTCGTGTGTTGCTGGATGCCGAATGGAACGAACAGGCGTCTATTACTG
Organism: Chitinophagaceae bacterium; assembly: GCA_036002905.1. Taxonomy (GTDB): domain Bacteria; phylum Bacteroidota; class Bacteroidia; order Chitinophagales; family Chitinophagaceae; genus VBAU01. Next base: position 2,160 of record DASYSW010000733.1, on the reverse strand, counting down.
CTTACCGAACAGAAACCGGTAACATGGACATCATTGGAAAAAGTGGAACTCCTTTTGACGCTGCCAATCCAAATGGCGGATTCCAGTTAATACCGGTTGATTTGAACGGCAACCCGTGTGCGCCACTACCAGGAGTCAATTTTAAAATCTCCAAAGGACATTTTTATGTCGACGGTATTCTATGTGAGAATGAAAGTGACGTCTTATTCACAGCACAGCCTGATTATATTGCCTCATTACCGATCGCGCCCGCGTCGCCTCCGACCCCCATCACCTTCAAAGCTTATCTTGATGTTTGGCAAAGACATATCACACCACTGGAGGACAAAGAGATCAAAGAAGTGGCTCTGGGCGGCGCCGATACAACTACAAGGGCAAAGACCGTATGGCAGGTAAAATTGCAAAGCGTTGCTCCAGGCACTACATGTGATACCTCAAATGATATAGCGGTTACAGGAAAATTGCGTGCAAGGACAGAAAAAACTGAACAGTCAATAAATCCCTGCAGGCTTTCAGCAAGCGGAGGATACAGACGGCTCGAAAATCAATTGTACAGGGTAGAAATTCACAGACCTGGCAACAAGAATACGGCAACCTTTAAATACTCAATAGATAATGGATCGGTTTTGGTCAAATGGGAAGGCCAGGACACTAATGATAAGCATATATTAACAGTGAGCAGCATTGGACGTGATGAATTACTTGGCTTCGGTCCCGGCGATTGGATCGAATTGATCGGGGATAATACTGAACTTTTTGGAAACCCTGGTGTATTAGCAAAGGTTTTGTCTGCAGTGGATAATGTGATCACCATCGATTCAAATGCGACTAATGTAATATTTCCTCCGGTGCCCGCAGATGGACCCACAATAAATTCTCTTGATATTGCTGCTTTTGGGAAAAATACAAAGATCAGGCGATGGGATTCAGAAGACCCAAACACGCAAAAAGGCGAGATAAAAGTTACAAGTGGTTGGCTAAAACTTGGAAAAGATGGGATCGAAGTAGAATTTGATGGCACCAATTTCAGATCAGGCGATTACTGGTTAATACCTGCAAGAACTGCTACAGCGGATATAGAATGGTCCGAAGCTCCCGATCCATCAGATCCTTCAGCGACTATACCCTTATTTCAATACCCTAAAGGAATTAAACATCATGTCGCCGAGTTAGCTCTTCTAAAACTTGAATCGATAGGCAGTGGATCGTATTGGTCCGTTATAAACGATTGTCGCAAACTTTTTCCTCACACAACACAATTGACCTCGTTATTCTATGTAAGTGGTGATGGACAGGAGGCTATGCCAGGTGCTGCATTGCCAAACCCGATTGTTGTTGGAGTTGCGAACGGAAAATGGCCTGTAAAAAATGCAAGGGTAAAATTTTCTTTGGTAGCTGCAGGTGTAGGAAGTATTAACGTGCCTGCAGATGGCATCGTATTTACCGATAGCCTGGGACTCGCATCTTGCAATTGGACACTTGGAGGAACCGGCACACCGGCAAGTCAACAAGTAAAAGCGGAGCTTCTTGAACCGGGGGGTAATCCCACGCATTTACCAGTAATATTCACAGCTAATTTAAGTTCGGCTGAACAGGTAGCATACAATGGCGGAGATTGTAATAATTGGGGAGGTCAAAACCCCCGAACGGTGGCGGATGCGCTTACTGCCTTATGCAAAAGAACTTCAGGAAAAAGAGGTTGCTCTTTTACCATAGGTAAAGGGGGTGATTTTGATACATTGTTTGAGGCCCTAAACCAATTAGCCCAGAAAGGAACTGCTGAAATTTGTCTTTGCTTTTTGCCGAACCAGGTACATAAAATTGAAAGAGATATTGAAATTGCAAGTGAAGAAACAAAGACAATAAAGATATCGGGTTGTAATGTGCAAATTGAAATGGACGAAGTAAAAGTTAGCCTTATCACAGGGAAAATTATTTTACAGGGCTTAAATCTTCTTTCAAAGACAATTAAGAAAGCGCAAATATTTCTAAGGGCAAATGAAACGGATATCACGAATTGTGAGTTCGCACGTTTAAGTCAAGATCCTTCAATTGTTCCTTTTATTCTTATTGGCCCGACATTAAATGCAAAAACGGAAGGAATCTTTCGTTGCGATAAAACAAAAATTACGTCGAGAATAGATTTGCACGGAGATTTTC
>DASYSW010000732.1:0-3859 GCA_036002905.1 Chitinophagaceae bacterium | reverse complement strand
AGAAGCATCCTACGAAACAGACCGCATGCAGTTTATCGGAAGAGGAAGAACGTTGCAATATCCAAAGGCAATGGAAGATGATGTCCTTTCAGGCAGCGAAGGCTCGGTACTTGATCCTATTATGTCTATCCGTTATCGCATTCATATCAAACCCAATCAAACTGCTACTATTGATCTCGTGTACGGTATCGCCGATAATAAAGAAGCTTGCGAAAACCTGATGTTTAAATACCAGGACCGTTTTTTAAGAAACCGTGCTTTCGAACTCGCCTGGACACACAGCCAGGTATTGCTGCGTCAGATTAATGCGACAGAATCGGATGCACAATTGTTCAATCGCCTGGCGGCTTCTGTCATTTATTCCAATTCAAACTTGCGTGCCGATGCAGCGGTGATCCAAAATAATTATCGCGGGCAATCGGGGCTGTGGAGTCATTCTGTTTCCGGTGACCTGCCCATTGTATTGCTTCATGTTTATGAGCAGGAAAGCCTTGAATTGGTAAAACAAATCATACAGGCACATGCCTATTGGCGATTAAAAGGACTGTCAGTTGATCTTGTCATCTGGAATGAGGATCATGGCTCCTACCGGCAATTTTTACTTGAAGAGATTCTTGGTCTGATCACGGCAGAAGCAAACAAGGCGGGGCAACAAAGACCGGGGAGTATTTACGTAAAATCTGCAGATCAATTATCTTCGGAAGACCGCTTGCTTTTTGAAAGTGTTGCCCGCATCATCATTTCTGATAACAAAGGTACTTTACTCGAACAGGTTTCCATGCAAGGGCCTGAAAAGCCACTGTCTGCATTGTTAGAACCAAAGACCATTTCATCACAAGTGCAACAATCTGTTATCGCATTACCCAATAATCTTCTCTTCTTTAATGGAACCGGGGGCTTTACTCGAAATGGAAAGGAATATAAAATTATCACTGACAAAAATAAAACTACTCCGCTACCCTGGGTTAATGTAATAGCGAATCCGCTGTTTGGATCTATAATATCTGAAAATGGATCTGCCTATACATGGGCCATCAATGCACATGAATACCGAATTACACCGTGGAGCAACGACCCCGTTAGTGATGCAGGTGGTGAAGCTTTTTATTTGCGGGATGAAGAAACAGGTAATTTCTGGTGCCCTTGCCCTTTTCCCAAAAAAGGAAATGGGCCTTACATCATAACGCATGGATTCGGATACAGCATTTTCGAACATATGGAAGACGGTATTCATTCAGAAATGTCGGTGTTCGTTGATAAAGATCTTCCCGTAAAATTTATTGTGCTGAAATTGAAAAACGAATCGGGACGGGAACGCAAACTCTCAACCATGGGATTTATTGAAATAATCCTTGGCGATGCACGATCCAAAACCAACACGCATGTATTCTCCGAACAGGATAAAAACACTGGTGCCTTACTGTTACGTAACCGATACAATTCAGCGTTTTCGGAACGAGTCAGTTATTTTAAAGTGGAAGGCGGTTACAATTTTAGTTACAGTGCCGACCGTTCAGAATTTATTGGGAGGAACAGGCGTCTCGATAATCCGCAGGCTTTGTATAGAAAGAAGCTTTCCGGAAGAACAGGTGCGGCCATGGATCCTTGTGCTGCGTTGCATGTAAAATTCGATTTATTGAGTGGTGCCGAAAAGGAAATCATATTCCAAATCGGAAATGAGAGGAATGCACAGGAAGCAAATGCCTTGATACAAAAATTTATCAGTAGAGATTCCGTTATTCAATCGCTACAAAACGTAAGGGAATACTGGCAGGAAATTGTAAGTGCTGTACAGATAATAACTCCCGATATATCATTGAACATATTGGCGAATGGATGGCTTACCTATCAAACGATTGCCTCCCGAATGTTTGCCCGCAGCGGCTTTTATCAATCGGGTGGGGCTTTTGGATTCAGAGATCAGTTGCAGGATGTGCTGGCCTTGTTACACACCCAACCTGCCATGGCAAGGGAACAAATACTATTAAGTGCATCAAGGCAATTTACAGAAGGTGATGTACAACATTGGTGGCATCCACCCGAAGGCAGAGGTGTTCGTACACGATGTTCCGATGACCTGCTCTGGCTTCCATTTGCCGTGTCACGATATATTACTGTTACGGGTGATTCAGATATTTTGCAAGTACAGGTTGGCTTTCTTGACAGTCGCGCATTATATGAAGGCGAAGACTCACTTTATGATCTGCCCGTCACTTTGAATGCTTCCGGCAATTTGTACGAACACTGTGTTCGTGCTATAAAGTATAGCCACCGTTATGGTGAACACGGTCTGCCATTAATCGGTACTGGAGACTGGAATGACGGAATGGATCGTGTAGGTTACAAGGGCAGGGGAGAAAGTGTATGGCTGGCGTTTTTTTTCTATGATGTACTTACAAGATTTTCCGTTATTGCCGCGAATAGTAGAGATATTTTGTTTGCTGATGCCTGCAAAAAAGAAGCTGCAATACTTCAAACCAATATTGAGAAATCAGGATGGGATGGTGAATGGTATCGCCGTGCTTATTTTGATGATGGCACTCCTTTAGGTTCAAAAGAGAATACTGAATGCCGTATTGATGCTATTGCGCAAAGTTGGTCAGTATTATCAGGTGCCGGAAGTCGTGAAAGACAAAAGATGGCAATGAATTCTCTTGACGAATACCTTGTTAAAAGAGATTTGAAAATAATTCAATTGCTCGATCCGCCATTTAATGTCAATGGGCCTAACCCCGGTTACATACGAGGTTATGTGCCGGGAGTAAGAGAGAATGGAGGACAATACTCGCATGCTGCCATCTGGGCCCTTATGGCCTTTGCAGCATTAAGGGATCGTGAAAAAGTTTGGGAATTGTTTGATATGATACAGCCTTTACATCATGCATCAGATATGAACTCCATGCAAGTGTACAAGGTAGAACCATATGTGATGGCTGCTGATGTTTATGCAAACGAATCACACAAAGGAAGAGGAGGATGGACATGGTACACCGGTTCTGCAGGATGGATGTATGAATTGATCATCGGTTCTTTGGTTGGAATTGAATTGAAAAAAGATCAATTGCTATTCAAACCGTGTTTCCCTTTCGAATGGACGTCCGTTACAGTACAATACCGGTATGGCAAATCGAACTACCATATTACCGTTTACCAGTTAACAGCAAATGAAGAATCCTGGTGGAAAAGTGAAGCAAGTGAAGGAAAAGGAAATACAATACAGTTGTCTGATGATGGGCTGGAACATAGATTTGAGATGCATGTCAGATCTTAAAAAAAATATTTCAGAAATAAGGAATCAATTTGCATCCACAGCCCCGTACGCGTGCATCTGGCGAAGCTTCCCAAATTTCATCCTTTGCACCAAAAACGGATTAAATAATTTGCGAGAAGGGAAGACCAGAATTTTTTTAGAGGCATCGCCGATGACTGCGAGAAACGACATATAGCATGTGAATTGTGCGCCCTTAAAACGAATGGGTTGCAAAAGCAACCCACCGCAAACATAAGGACTTATCTCTATGTTATCTTCCTCAAATGAGGGTAGCGTAAAATTATAAAATGATGATTCTTCTACAAGCCGGCTCGGCAATTGACACAAAAAAATAGTATAAAATCTTTTGGGAGTGAGTCCGTCCGAATCTAATCCAACCAATTCAAACGAAACAGTAAATGCTTTACATCTCCAAATGGCCCAACAGATGGAGAGGATCTATCTATACTTAGAGCGTATATGTATCACAGAGGCTAAAAATTTTTCCGATTCAGGGAGGGCTAATTTGCGAAGAGCGCAAGCGGAACTTCAAAGAGTCAGACTGTTGTTGTATGACCTAACGGGTGTAATGCCTGAATCACGTAAAAT